>CAZMMN010000006.1:18310-21215 GCA_964567405.1 uncultured Rickettsiaceae bacterium
CAGGTATTTGCTAATAAAAGTGGGGTGGATGTCTTATTCACTAAGTTTGCTTACAAAAAAAATGACCAAGAAATGCAAGATATGGCAAACCAGTTGCCCGATAATTATCAGCTGTTAATTATGTCGGATCATCTTACCGATACTAATGAATTTTCTTATCGCTCTGCAGTATTCATCGATTACACCAGCAAAGAAATTGTCTTCGCTGTTGCTGGTACTCGGCTGCGCGAAGCAACAGCGTTCCACGATTTACTAGACGATGCTAGGTTAGTAATGCAACAAGAACCTCAGAAAATGAAGCCTGCTAAAGAATTAAATAAGATAATTTTAGATAGTTTGGGTGCAAGCGCCAAAGAATATAAATTTCATTATACCGGGCATTCTCTTGGGGCGGTAATAGCTGACTTATCAGCTGCTGATATGGATATACAACTGAGGAAACGACAGCTAAAAGACCATTCTAATTCCTCGCAAATCACCTCTATTACTTTTGAAAATCCTGGAACCAAACCACTCGTTGATAAAGCCTACATAGAGGCAGGGCTAGAATTTGCCAACCGAAATGATGCGCATTTTTTGACCTTTAATAATAGACCTAATATTATAAATAGCTTATATCCGCAGACAGGCGAACAATATACCATAATTCCTACTGACCAAAAGAGAAATCCTCCTAGCCTTATTCAGCAACTGGTAGCAGTAGTTGCTCGCTATCTTCCTAGCATTGAGAGAGTAATAAATCAGGTTTGCGATTTTCTAGTAACAGGAGGGTTTAAGAATTTAAAAAGCGAACACAAGCTTGAAAACTTTGACACAGTTCTATACAAAAAAAATGGATTAGTGCAGGATGGACAAAGTAATATCATAACTGTTGAAGATGCTTTAACAGGAGTAAAGACAAATCACTTTGAGCGAGAGATTTTTCAGAAGCTCACAGAGCTCAAGGAGAAAAATGGCGATATTAGTAAACAAGATTACGTAATAGAAAATTACAATGATCGTACTCAGGCTTTGGAAAAGTTAACTTGTAGTAAAGAAGAGTTAGAGGTAGCAAGAAGAGCAGTGGCAAAGTTAACTCAATCTACGGGAGAGAATAAGGAAAAATATAGAATAAACACTAATGCAAAGTCTGGGAGGCAAAGATAGAGAGTTTACTCCTAGTAATGAAGAATTGAGAAACGAAGGTTGACGTAAAAAAGATTTAGGAATGGCAAGAAGGTGAGAAGTGGAGCGGACTTTAATGTATGTGGATGCTCCAGCACTAGAACTTCAATTTTTCCAGTAGAAGAAAAAATAACCATAACCTAATAATGCTATAGATTTACTATTGCTCTTGCAAAAGCTACAGGATCAAAATGTTTAATATCATCTATTTTCTCGCCTACGCCAATAAAATAAACAGGCAGAGAAAATTTACGCACTATGCCTATTACGACTCCCGCTTTTGCGGCTCCATCCAGCTTACTTATAACCAAACCAGTTACACCAGCTACGCTGGAAAACTGCTCAACTTGACTATAAGCATTTTGCCCAATAGTTGCGTCAATTACTAACAAACTATGATGCGGGGCGGTAATATCTATTTTCTTGATGACATTAACAATTTTAGCAAGCTCTGCCATCAAGTTCTTGTTATTATGCAACCTACCAGCAGTATCTATAAAAAGCACATCAATATTGGCATTATAGGCTTCCTGCATGGCTTGATATGCGACGCTGGCTGGCTCTGCTTCTCGCTTACCGAAAATTAATAAGGCGCCAGCTCGATCCGACCATTTAGCCAGCTGCTCAACTGCTGCTGCCCTAAAGGTATCGCAGGCGGCAATCCCCACCTTTTTGCCCTCCGCAATATATTTTGCTGCTAACTTGCCAATAGTGGTAGTTTTGCCATTGCCGTTGACACCACACATTAAGATTACCTGTGGCTTATGATCTGGAGATAAAGAAAAAGATTTAGCAGTAGGCAATAACAAACTAGTAATTGACTGAGCTAACCATTCTTTAATTTCTACCGAAGTAACTTGTTTATCAAATTTTTTATTTTTTAAGTCTTCTATAAGCTCAGTAGCCACTCCAACACTAATATCTGCTGATATCAACAACTCTTCTAAGTCAGCTAAGGTTTGGCTATCTAACTTTTTATGGCTAAATATTTGCTCAATACCTGTGGAAATTTTATTGGAGGTATTTAATAAAGCAGCTTTTAAGCTAGTAAATATTGAACTCATTATTAATTAGAGATTTGTTGTCTATATTTCTCTAGCAAGTTTTTCATTTGATTAATATTTAAGCTTTGGTCAAGGTTTTTATAATCAACTGGCTTATTGCTGGTTAACAATAAGTCGATTGTATCTCTCAGTTGCGCGTCCCCCCCCCCCTATAACTTGCGCTAGCTTCTCTAACGCTAGCTGATTACTTCGCTGGTAATAGCTAATTGCTAATCTTAAAATATCTTGCTTTTGTCCTTCCCCAATATTGCTGCTGTCACTTATTTTTTCTACATCTGCCGCAACCAAAGAGTCATATTCATCCATTTGCCTAATTGGAATAGGCATTCTTTCTTCAGAATCATTGCATCAATGCTATCATCATTTTTTAAGTAGTCTAAAGCCTGATCATATTTTTTTAAATCGATTAAGGCACGCACTCTTAACCTTATTCTATTTTGATGTTCTTCAAACTTGAAATTATCGCGCTCAGTTTTATCGAGAATTTTTAAAGCCTGCTCAGGTTTTTTATCCATCAATAAAATTATCGCTAAATAATCCGCGTTAGTTACCCGACTTTCACCTTCTAAGCGGTACTCTACTTGGTGCTGCAGCAACTCAGCTGCTTTATCTAGTAAGTCAAGATGCATTAGTCTTTTTACTATTGATAGTATAACTTCATCACCATGACTACCAAT
>CAZMMN010000007.1:0-565 GCA_964567405.1 uncultured Rickettsiaceae bacterium
GCGCTCACATTGCAGCCTTACTGGGAGCTGATATTATTAAAGTGAAATTACCTACTTCTCATATAGAGCAAGCTAAAAACAAGGAATGCTATAAAAGCGCTCAAATTCACATTGATTTATTGACTGACAGAGTAAGACATATAGTAAAAAGCTGCTTTAATGGCAAAAGAATTGTAGTGTTTTCAGGGGGGGAAGCTAAGTCAGAGGAAGAGCTGCAATAAAACGTGGCGGCGGACATGGCTCGATAATCGGTAGAAATGTTTTTCAAAGAAGATGGGAGGATTCCCTTGACTTAATAGAGAAGATTGCCTATCTCTATTCTGCACCCTGCTAAATCCTAAGGATATTCATGAAAGAAAACTCATTGGAAACTACTCTTATTAGGACGTTGCCTGCTAATATACAAGCGGAGCAAATGCTGCTAGGCGCTATTTTGATTAATCACAACTGCCTATATCAAGTGCTAGAATTTCTAAAGAGCGAGCATTTTTATGAAGTCCTCCACCAAAAAATATATAATTCTATCTGCCTCATCACAGAAAAAGGATTAATGCCCACTCCTATA
>CAZMMN010000007.1:575-9974 GCA_964567405.1 uncultured Rickettsiaceae bacterium
ATTTAAGCCGGATTGCCACTCTTGCCTTAATGGTAATTAATGCCCGCGACTACGGTAAAATAATTTACGACCTTGCAATGAAGCGCAATCTAATCGAATTTGGCGAGGAAGTAGTTAACACGGCCTATGACTCAACGCTAGCACATAGCGCTAGTGATCAAATAGCACAAGCAGAAGCAAAGCTTTTTAACTTAGCTTCCGAAGGAATTAATGAACGCAGCTTTGTCAAAATTGCTGATACTCTTAGCGCTTCTTTGGTAAACATCGATAGAGCAATGAAAAACTCGGATCATGTAGTGGGTATTTCTTCAGGATTTACTGCTCTTGATACCACGCTCTCAGGATTTCACAATTCAGATTTAATAATAGTAGCGGGACGTCCCTCCATGGGTAAGACTGCTTTTGCTATTGCACTGGCAGTAAATAGCTGTAAGGCCCTACAAGCAAAGCACAAAAGACAAAGTAATAATGATGATAAGGAAGGCAACGGAGAAAAAGAAGGAAGCGCGGTTGGGATATTTTCCTTAGAGATGTCGTCAGAGCAGCTGGCATACCGAATTTTATCTATGCAAACTCACATTGACTCTTCAGTTTTAAGGTCAGGCAAAATGAAAGAAGAGAGCTATAACTCGCTAGTTAAGGCAGCAACTGAGCTTAGATGCCTGCCGATTTTTATCGATGATACACCTGCTCTTTCAACAATGGCTGTTCGAAATCGAGCACGACGTTTACAACGACAACATGGTATCGGTATGATCGTCATTGATTATCTGCAGCTTATCCACGGAGTGGCCAAAAGCGATAACCGGGTACAAGAAATCTCAGAAATAACTCGAGGGCTTAAAGCAATAGCTAAAGAGCTCAACGTTCCGGTGGTGGCTTTGTCTCAGCTATCAAGGGCGGTAGAGGCGAGAGAGGATAAAAGACCGATGCTAGCTGACCTTAGAGAATCAGGTACTATAGAACAAGATGCTGATATCGTAATGTTCATTTATCGCCAGGAATATTATTTGATGAGGAGTGAGCCACCGCCAGGCGATGCTAAGCATGCTGAATGGCAAAACCAAATTCAGAAAGTTCATAATATAGCTGATATCATTATAGCTAAGCATCGTAACGGTCCCACCGGCACCGTACAGCTTTTTTACGACACCAAATATTCCAAGTTTAATAATTTGGATAAGCTTCACATTTAATAATTGACTACACAACTTATTATGAAAGTAAAACCACTGATAATCGGCATCTCAGGAACTAGTATAACTGACGAAGAATACGAATTATTGCAAAATTACCCAGTTTTCGGCTTTATTTTATTTAGCAGAAATATACAATCATCCGAACAACTGTTAAGCCTCACTAGCTCTTTAAAAAACATATATGCCTCTAATAATAGCACTAACAACGCTTACCAACCATTAATTGTTACCGATCAAGAAGGAGGTAAGGTAGCTAGGCTAAAGCCGCCTATAGCTTCTAAAACATACTCCTCTGCCGAGTATTTTGCAGAAATATACATTAAGGAAGGCAGTAAAAAAGCAACAGAGTTGGTAAAGCAAAATTACCACGAAATGATGCTAGAGCTCAATAAGTATGGTGTTAATTCGCCTTTAGCTCCTGTTGTAGACTTATCATACCCTTTTGCTCATCAAGTAATTGGCAATCGCAGCTTTGGCAGCGAGGTTAAGCAAGTAGTTGAGCTATGCAGCAGCGCTATTGAAGGAATAGTATCAAACAGTAATGGTAATATAGCAGCTGTGAAACATGCGCCAGGTCATGGTAGATCTAAGTGTGATAGCCACGAAATGCTGCCACGCGTAACGGCGTCCCTGGAAGATTTAAATAAAACAGATTTTGAGGTATTCAGACAACTAGGGCAGAAATACCATGAAAATCCTAATGTCTGGGCAATGACTGCTCATATTATTTTTGATTGTCTTGACCCTATCCTGCCTGTAACCTTATCAGCGAAAGCCATTAATTTCATCCGCCGCGATATTGGCTTTAAAGGAACTATAATAACTGATGATATTGGTATGCAGGCCCTGCACACAGGTATTGACATTAATAATAAAGAACAGATAAGTGAAAACTTAGTAAGTATAGCCACGCAGTCATTACAAGCAGGATGCAATTTAATATTGCACTGTAGTGGTAATATCGCAGAAACTAAAGCAATTTGTGAAGCCTTACCATCAATAGAGCCTAATAATATCACAGCAAATAATTCAAGCCAAGCAGCCAATTATTATTCTAAACCGTTAGAAGAATTATACAAAGAATCAAATTCAGAAACAACATTCAAGCAAGACATATTAAAAACCCTTTTCATAGGTTTTCTACAATATACGGTTTGCTCTAACCTTGGGTTAGAGATGTCTACAGAAATTGGAGCAGAAATTATGTCATACATAGCTGGCAATTCTTCTATCTTTGAGATAAATTATACATAAAAGTAAAAAGAAACTAAAATTTAGAAAATAATTTGGAGGAACGAATGACTTATTGCGAAAAATCCAATCAACCTGCTTATCCTTTTATTTTGCCTAACTTGCCTTTTGGCAAAAGTGATTTTGAGCCGCATTTAACTGCTGAAAGCTTTGATTATCATCACGGCAAGCACCATCAAACATATGTAACTAACGTCAATAATCTACTGCAAAATGAGCCGTCTTGGCATAATCAAGATCTAGAAAAAGTCATAATGGCATCTTCTAAGTCAAGCCAAGCTATTTTTAATAATGCGGCGCAGGTGTGGAATCATAGTTTTTTCTGGCATTCAATAAAGCCAAACGGTGGGGGTAAGCCAAATTCGGAACTGCTAAAACAAATTGAGCAAGATTTTGGCAGTTTTGAGGATTTTTGCACCAGCTTTAAGCAAGCAGCGACCTCGCAATTTGGCAGCGGCTGGGCATGGCTAGTGTGGAGCGATAATAAACTGCAAGTCATTAAAACCAGCAACGCTGATACCCCCATTGTCAATGGCATTACTCCCTTGCTTGCGTGTGATGTTTGGGAGCATGCTTATTATATTGATTATCGCAACAAGCGCCCTGATTATGTCGCAACTTATCTTGAGCATCTTGTTAACTGGGAATTTGCCAGCAGCAACTTAAATAAAGGGCGCGCACGTCGTTAATCACGCCTTTTCTCTAGCCGATCTTTAATTGAGGGAGAGAGCATAATATTAAGCTCTCTCAGCAGCTTGCTATCCACATAATTTGGCGCATTCATCAACAAATCTTCTGCTTTTTGATTAAATGGGAAAGCGATCACTTCTCGAATATTTATAGTATCCGCAATAAGCATTACAATTCGGTCAATGCCTGGAGCAAGGCCGCCATGCGGAGGCGCGCCGTATTTAAAGGCATTAATCATTCCGCCAAATTTTTGCTCTACCTCCTCCTGAGAGTATCCCGCAATTTCGAATGCTTTATACATTATTTCCGGCTGGTGATTCCTAATGGCGCCACTAGAGAGTTCCACCCCATTGCAGACAATATCATATTGGTAAGCGGTAATATTCAGCAGTTGTTCTGTAGTCTTAGCAGATGTTAAGGCATCCAGTCCCCCTTGCGGCATAGAAAAGGGATTATGGCTAAAATCTATTCGCCCTGTTTCTTCATTTAATTCATAAAAAGGAAAATCAGTTACCCAGCAGAATTTAAAGCAATCTTTTTTAACAAGACCGAGCTCTTCACCAAGCTTTAGCCTTACCTTACCAGCAAGTTTAGCTGCTTTTGGCTCAGCGTCACTGGCAAAAAATACCGCATCTCCGTTTTGCAATGCGGCTACTGTCTTAAGCGCCTGCAGTTGCTCGGCATTTAAAAACTTAGCTATCGGTCCTTTAGCGCTGCCATCATCGCTAAATTGAATATAAGCAAGCCCTCCTGCTCCTTCAGCTATTGCAAATTCTATCATTTTATCAAAAAAGCTGCGGGGAGCATTTGCTGCTGCAGGAACTGGAATAGCCCTCACTATATGCCCCTTTTTAATGTTTTCCTTAAAAAGGGTAAAATTAGAGTCGGCAAATATTGCAGTTGCCTCAGATATAACTATTGGATTTCGCAAATCAGGCTTATCGCAGCCGTAAAGAAGCATAGCATCCTTATAGGAAAAACGGGGAAAAGGAAAAGGCGATACTTCTTTGCTAGAGAATTTACTAAATACCTGATGCATTACCGGCTCAATGACGTTAAAAACATCTTCTTGAGTAACAAACGACATTTCAATATCAAGTTGATAAAACTCGCCAGGCGACCTATCCGCCCTAGCATCTTCATCACGAAAACAAGGAGCAATCTGGAAATACCGATCAAAGCCAGAAACCATCAATAATTGCTTAAATTGCTGCGGTGCTTGCGGCAAAGCATAAAACTTGCCGGGATGCAGCCTGCTCGGCACAAGGAAATCTCTGGCACCCTCAGGCGAGCTAGAGGTTAATATAGGCGTTTGAAATTCAGCAAATCCTTGACCAAGCATTTGAGTGCGCAATTCCTGAATGATTTGCGACCGCAATATTATATTACTATGCAGCTTCTCACGACGCAAATCAAGGAATCGGTATTTTAGCCTAGTTTCTTCCGGCGCTTCTTGGTCGCTATTAACAGGTAAAGGTAAGTTTTGGGCAGATGATTCCACCAGCAGCTCGGTAACTAAAATTTCAATTTCTCCAGTTGCTATACTGCTATTAGCGGTCTCAGCGCTGCGCGCCACTACCTTTCCTATAATAGTAAGAACGCTTTCATAGCGGCTACCACTTGCAAGATCCATTAAGTCTTTGTCTTGATCTGTAAATACTAGCTGCGTTATACCGTAATGATCTCTTAAATCAATAAAGACTAAATTACCGTGATCTCTTTTGCGATGCAGCCAACCAGACAGCTTTACTGTTTGCCCTACATGGTTTATTCTAAGTTCATTGCAATTATGGGTTCTATATTTATGCATTGAGCGCCGTTTTTTGCTTCTCTAAAATTATTTGAGTATATGAATATTTAAGTATTTGTAAATTGTAAAGTCATTAATATAATGGCAAATAACTATAGGAACAAACAAGCATGAGCTTCATTGAGGATTTTAAAAACCGCGGTTATTTTTACCAATGCACTGATTTGGAAGAATTAACAGCACTGACAAATAATAAGAAAATAGCCGGCTATATTGGCTTTGACTGCACCGCTAAATCTCTACATGTCGGCAATTTAATGCAAATAATGCTACTCAGACTTTTCCAGCAGCATGGTCATAAGCCTATTATTATAATTGGTGGCGGCACTAGCAAAATTGGCGATCCTACTGGCAAAGAACAAGCGCGAAAGATCTTAACTGATGAAGAGCTGCAACAAAATTTGGCAGGAATTAAGAGGTCGTTGTCTAAATTTCTCAAATTCGGATCTAATACTAGTGATGCGATTATTCTAAATAATGCTGAGTGGCTGGAATCGCTTGGATATATTGAGTTTCTTAAGAGTTACGGCAAGCTATTTTCCGTCAATCAAATGATTGCTATGGACTCAATCAGACTACGGCTAGAACGCGAGCAATCGCTAACTTTCCTCGAATTTAACTATATGTTGCTGCAAGCCTATGATTTTTACCATCTAAATCATAAGCATGATTGCCTGATACAATTTGGCGGCAGCGATCAATGGGGCAATATCGTAATGGGAGTAGATTTAATCCGAAAACTAAGCAAAACAAAAGCTTATGGACTGACTACGCCTTTACTGACTACTTCCTCTGGCGCTAAAATGGGCAAGACGGCAAACGGCGCAGTTTGGCTAAATGAAGATATGCTCTCTCCTTATGAATATTACCAATATTGGCGCAATTGCGATGATAGCGATGCGCTAAAATTCGCAAAACTATATGCAGAATATACTAAAGAAGAATTAGTAGAATTTAGCAAATTAGCAGAAAATGATATTAACTCGGCAAAAAAGCAACTTGCTTTTAGCGTCACTGCCCTTTGCCACGGGCATGAAGAAGCAATTGCTGCTCGCGATAGCTCTATTAAAACCTTTGAACAAGGCGAAAGTGGCGATAGTCTACCGACTTTTATAATTAACAAAGAAAGGCTAGCAGCAGGAATATCTATTGTTACCTTGCTGGTGGAGACAAAGCTAGCTAGTTCTCGCTCGGAAGCGCGCCGCTTAATTGAGGGAGGGGGAGCAAGAATCAACAATAGTAAAGTCCTCGAAGAAAATATGGTGGTAAATCTTACTTTAATATCCAATGAAGAAAATAAGATAATAAAATTATCGGCGGGTAAGAAACAACATGTCGTAGTCAAGATTACTGGCTAAGCTTAGCTACCTCCCAGCCTAGCATAATTTTTTTGCGCGCTTCTCCCCAGCGATATTGATGAATATTTCCCTGTTTGCTTATGACGCGATGGCAAGGTATTATATAAGCAATATTATTGTTGGCAATTGCCGAGGCTACCGCCCTAACGGCTTTTGGACGTCCTATAGAATAAGCAACATCACTGTAGCTTACTACCTTACCAACTTCAATGTTTAATAGGCTTTGCCAAACTTTTATTTGAAAATCTGAGCCCTTGACTAAAACAGCTAAGCTCTCTGCCGCCGCTGTATTACTGGGAAAAATATTGGCGGCTACGCTACCTATCTGCTCATCATCTCTAACCAAGCGGGAGCGATACCATTGTTTTTGCAATTCAATAAGCGCAAACTGCATGTCCTCCGTAAAAGCTAAATAGCACACTGCTTGCTCGCTTACGGCAATAAAACAGGAGCCAAAAATTGTGAGGCAAACCCCATAAGTAATAATAATTTCCTTGGCTAAATTATTGTATTCTAGAGCATCAATCTTATTAATCATTACTGGTTTACCAATTTCTGAACTAATGTTTGCGGTAAGCATGGTTGCTTTTTTTAACTGCCTTCCAAACATGTCTTTCTGCAGAAATTGAAAAAACTTTGCTAGCGGTACATTGGCAAAATCCATAAAAACTTGCTCGAGACGATGAGGCGTAAGATTTAGCTGCTTAGCAACCGCTTCTAAATCATCCTTGGACAGCGTTTTACCTTTAGCCACCTTAATCACTTGCTCAATTATATGATAATCTGGTACCTTCTCTAACTCCCTGGTATATTTTTGCATATTTCATTCTCATTAGTTAGAAGTAGTTAATTCCAACATAAAAAATTCTTCAGCAGGCAACTGCTCTTTAGGAAAGATTCTGCTGGCACTGGTCGCTAACGCCTTAAAAGCTCTGCCTTTAGCTATAACAGTTCTCGTTCCTACCGGAATTTTATTATACAGTGCATGTGAGAAAATTAACGGATAGTTCATATCGCCTATTTTCATCTTTATCTCTTTATTTGAGGGGGAGTTATAAATCATTCTACCGGTAGATAATTGGGTAATCTTAGCATAAAATGATGCAGAATCACCGCATAGCATCGGCATTTTATAAGCAATTTCATCATCAAATATTTTTACTTCCTCATTTTTAATAAAATTGCCGGGCAATATGCCCTGCAGCGCCACTTTTATCTTATAAGATGCCTCATGATTAATCCCTTCTTGGCGATATTTTGCTTCATAATAAGCATATTTTGCCGGCAGCACTGCTTCTCTAGATTGCCCTACCATCATCCCCACTATTACGCTGTCAAGACCCGGTACAATAGGCTTAGAGCCAAGACTATAAGTTTTCGTCCCTTCCGTGACTAGGCTATTATCCAAGGCTAATATTTGGTAGCGAATTGTAACTACATGACCGCATGACGCAGGTCCTATCTTTCCCTCCCCAAAACTATTAATCTTAAACATTGACTTAATCATTTCCTCATTGTTAAGCTTAAAACCGTGATTAGAGCCGGCAAGGGGTCTATTTATGGGCTTTAAAATATTCTCAAAAAAAGCCTTACCTTCTTCGGTTTTTAAGACATTAATTAGCACGCTTGACAGCGTCTTTTGAATAAAATTACCCTCTAAGGACTCATTTTCTTGCGCTGGTGGCACTGCTGCATTGTTAGGCACGATATGAGGCTGAGAGTTATCACTAGTGGTTTTTGCAGTAGCAGCAGGGTTCAAGGGGGGCGTATCCTGCCCTTTCATTTGAACGATAGCGTACAAAATAGCAGCAGTAATTACTAAACTCAAAATTTTTTGCATCTTATTTATTATTTTGTATTACCATAATTATGCATTAGTTAGTATTGTATATTTTAAATAAATTAACATTAAAAAATGCTAAAGAGCAAATTTTTCTTTTCCATTATCACCTTCTTTATTGTGGGCGGACAAATTGCCGAGACGCTAGCTGCTAGCGATAAATTCTATCCTAATAAACTAAATAGTTGTCAGCTAACTAAAAGCGCTACCAACAACTACGAACCAGAAAAATTCCAGCCTACCAATAATTTGTTGCGAGCTACTGGCAAGCAACCTATCTATTGCGGACAAAAAATTATAGTTAGCGGCAGAATATTAGATCAAAAATGCGTCCCTGTATCAGATGCCAAAGTGTATTTATGGCAAGTAGGTTGCGATGGCAAGTACCCTTACCGTCCTCTACGCAATCGTATTGATAAAAAAATGCTAAATTTAGCCGCCGCTTCTACTTTTACTGGCTGCGGCATAGCAACCACTAACAATAACGGCGAGTTTCATTTTATCACTATCTATCCTCCTGCAGCTAAGCAAGGAAACCCATATGTAAATATCCGAGTAGAGCATAGAAGACTTGGAGAGCTGCAAACAAAATTTTATTTATCTAACGATAGATTAGTAGATGGGGACAAAGAATTAAGCCCAGCTCTCGCCTCGGCAATAGATGAAGTAAAGATTTATAATATGGATATAGTCATTAAAGGAGATAGCTTAAAAAGATACTAGCCGCGTTTACTCTGGCGTGTTTTTAAGCTTAGTAAATATTGTGGTTATCTCATATTTTTTATGCGGACCAAGCACTAAGTAATTTAACGTGAAAGTTCTAGCATTATAAAATAAATAAGTTGCATAGTAATTATCCTCTTAGCAACGATAAGCAGCTTTTACTATTGAGCTGGACGCAGCAAAACATAATACATAAAATAATTTATAGCTATTATTTTCATATAAATATTTAGCTATTTCACCGTTTTCATATCTATATTTATCTGTTCTAAATGACTTAACATTCAGAGCAGTTAAATAAGAAAACTGTTCTTGATAAAATAGCTCATTATCATCATTACCTTCTATAAAGCTTGCTCTCCCCTCTCCTAAGCTCCGTTCTCCTACTCTCCTCTTAAGATGCCAATAGCCAGCAAAATACTCTAGCATATGCTCTTTCTTCATAAATGGCATAACTTATTTTACAAATAAAGCATATGGAAAATAGCCACAATCACTTCCAAAGCGATTAAAATTATTATAATCCAC
>CAZMMN010000007.1:9984-21026 GCA_964567405.1 uncultured Rickettsiaceae bacterium
ATAGCTCATGAATCATATTTAAGCGATGATTCAAAATATTTTGGCGCACCTGAATATCTTGAAATTCTATAGTCATAAGGTATAGCGGCTCATAACTAGGGCGCCGCCAGAAAAACTCCGGAGTATCCAATATATCGCTATGGAGGTTAATTGAGTATCTTTCATTAAATAAAGTACCAATCTTCTTAGATATTTCTTTTTTAGAGAGTGAGACACTACCAGTATTGGCGAGCTCTTTTTGAATTGGGGTAGTTTTATCCAGTAAATTGCTTGCAGAGCGTTCAAGTATATTTAGTTTTACTGATTGCGCTAAGGCATGAGAAATTGATAATTTCACAAAGGCAGATCTATCGCCTAAGATAATTTCGTTTTTTTCTTCATCTATAAATGTCTTATTAGAAGATGGATTATAACTGAAATAGATGAAATCGCTAGCTGCCACTTCCAGCTTATCCACTTGAAATTTGGCAATCTCCTTAATAATCATCTGTTCTTCGCTTTCATTCGCTCCCCAGATTACAATGCAACCGAAAGGAAAAAAGAAAACATCGATGTTATTATTACTATCCACTTCTTTCTGTGAATAGATTACTTCATCAAATAATTTAGGTTCCCGGCCAATTTCATTTAAATAATTAACTAAGTCTTTAATTTTATACTCAGCTGCCGTGCAATAAGATGCACATCTCACAATTTATACTCCTCACACTATATAATCTTACCTAAAGTCAATAGCATGGCTAAAATTTGATTTAGAAATAAAAGGCTAATATTAACTAGAATATTTATTACAGACTCTAGAACTATTATTATCTTATCTGTCTTTTCTATAGATTAACTAAATTATCGCTTTTGTCAAGCTTGGTATCTAATCACAAGAGACTTGTTTAGTTATTTCTATTTACTATAATCATAATTTATTCAGAGTATATCAGATACTATATGTCCGTCGTTACCAGATTCGCTCCCTCTCCTACTGGCTTTCTTCATATTGGCAGCGCGAGAACCGCCTTATTTAATTATCTCTTTGCCCGCCGCCATAATGGCAAATTTCTACTTAGGATAGAAGATACGGACCAAAAACGACTAAACGAGCAAGCAACTGAGGCAATAATTAACAGCCTTAAATGGCTTGATTTAGCGTGGGACGGGGAAATAATATTTCAATCTAGACGCAGCCAGAGGCATAAAGAAGCAGCATTGCAGTTGCTTACAAAAGGGGCGGCTTATTACTGCTTTACCCCGCAGGAAGAAATAAATGCTCAGCGCTCGCAAGCCATTGCCAATAATCAGCATTTTATATTTCATAGCCCTTGGCGCGATGCTCATCCTAGCACCTACCCTGCTAATGGCATAAAACCCGTAATAAGACTCAAAGCCCCAAGAAGCGGCTGTACAATTATCCGCGATACTCTGCAAGGAGAAATCAAAGTAAATAATTCCCAACTAGACGATATGGTGCTGCTACGCAACGACGAAACACCAACTTATATGCTGGCAGTAGTAGTTGATGATCACGATATGGAAATAACTCACATTATCAGAGGCGCTGATCATTTAACCAATGCTGCCAGGCAAATAGCGATATACCAAGCTTTTGAGTGGCAAATACCTAGTATGACCCATATTCCCTTAATTTATGGATCTGATGGCGCTAAACTATCTAAAAGACACGGAGCATTAGGGGTAGAAGCTTATAGAGAGATGGGATATTTACCAGAAGCTTTGTGCAACTATTTACTGCGCCTCGGCTGGGCACATAATGACGATGAGATTATATCCCGGCAACAAGCAATAGAATGGTTTAACTTGGAAGGACTAGGAAAATCGCCAGCCAGACTAGACTTTGCTAAAATGAAGCACTTGAATGCCCATTATATACGCCATACCGACGATGAGACGTTATTTAACATCATAATATCCCATCTCCAAAAAGAAGCGTATGTCAGCAATGAAACAATCAGCTATATTAAACAAGCAATAGACAGTTTAAAAATTAGAGCTACGCTAATTTGCGACCTAGTGAATTTGGCAAAGATTTACTGGGTAGATAGACCAGTACAATACTCTCAAGAGGCTTTATCGATAATTGAGAACTGCAATAAAAATATTTTAAGGCGAGTAATTCAGGAACTAGAAAAGATAGAAACATTTGATAAAACCAGTATTCAAAGCTCTTTAACCGATTTATCAAGCTCATTAGACCTTAAAATCGGCGCCCTCATGCAGCCAATAAGGGCTTTAATTAGCGGTCTTAATAACTCACCGAGCGTATTTGAGATTATGGCAATAATTGGTAAGCAACATAGTATTAAAAGATTAAAACAACAACTAGATTAAACTCATTCCAAAACTGCTAGTTTATTGCCAGCCAAGGCAAAGCTTGAATAACCACCAAAAATGCACTAAAGTAGCAGGTGTTCTCGTTAATTATTGTAAGCTTTAACCAAGCAAACTGATATGTTTACTATTATTGGCTGGCTGTTAATTATTACCGGATTGCTGGCAATATTTTCCGGCGTTGTAGGGCTTGTTAGGCTGCCAGATTTCTATAGTAAATTACACGCATCTAGCGTCATAGACTCGCTAGGCATCCCTTTGTCACTAATTGGTCTCGCTTGTTTACAAACTAGTTTTAGCTCGATATTTAAGCTTATTTTTTTCGCAGTACTGCTTCTCCTGCTTGCACCCGTTGCCTCCCATACTCTTGGCAAAGCAGGATTGATAGATAAAAACAATATAAGCTAAAAATGACCTATAGTTTTTTTGCTATTCCTCATCTAATGAGTCCTACCGTTAATATCTGGTTGCTAAACATTACCGGTTTATTGTTAGTATTTGCAGCAATAAAATTAGTCGTATCTAAAGGGCTGCTTGAGACCATAATTGTAATGTCGGTTTTTAGCTTATTAATTAGTTTGTGTTACTTACTGATGGACGCACCAGACGTCGCCATGACAGAAGCAGCTTTAAATAGTTGTCTTTCCAGCTGTATCTTACTTAGCTTTAGTCGCCTAATTAATCTTAAAGCCAATAATAACAGCATCCAACGCCATAGAGTGATTATAGCTACGCCTCTGTGTTTCTTATTTATTGCGATAATGAGCTGGGCAAGTTTTGAACTACCGCCTTACGGTTCTTTAAATTCCCCTTTGCAGGATAATTTAAGCAGATATTACACCGAAAATACCAGGCAAGAAATTGGCATTCCTTCCTTAGTTGCTGCAATATTAGCCAGTTACCGAGGGTTTGATACTCTTAACGAAACTGCCGTGATATTCATTGCTGGAATGGCAGTATTGCTGATTTTCTCACCTCAACAGAAACATGCTTAATAAATTTTTAATCATCCGTGTTTTTACTATTTTTATCCTGCCATATATATTTTTATATGCTCTTTACCTACAGGTTAATGGTGAAACATCGCCTGGCGGAGGCTTTCAAGCAGGAGTAATTTTTGCCTCAGCTTTAGTGGGAATGGATTTAATCTCACCCAGTGAATTACTTCGAAAGAAGCTTTCCATTAAAGCATTAACATTCATTGCCGCCCTTGGCTTAATAATTTATGCGGGCGTCGGTCTTATTTCTTTCTTAAGTAATGATAATTATCTAAACTATTATGCACTAGCTAGCAATAAACTATCCGCTCAATCGACCGGCATATTTTTAGTGGAAATAGGTGTTGGATTAACAGTATCTGCGATAATGTGCTTGATTTATTTACTGTTCAATCATGCTGATGAATACTAGCTCAATTAGGCTGACAATTTTTACAGCAGAAAGTTGCTCGCCCTGATTGCTTGATTTTAACTATAGTTTGCGAACATACGCTGCAACTTTGCCCTACCCTACCATATATCAATAATTTCTGCTTAAAAAAACCTGGTTTGCTGTCGCCATTTACAAAGTCTTTCAAGGTAGTACCGCCAGCAAGTATAGCGCTAGTTAAGACTTGCTTAACGCTGGCAACTAAATTATCAAGCTGATTAGCCGCTAAACTGCAGCTTGGTTTTTCTGGGGAAATTTTTGCTAAAAATAAACTTTCTGAGGCGTAAATATTACCCACCCCTACCACCACTTTGCTATCCATTAAGGCGGTTTTTACCGGCGCGCGGCAGCATGCCAGCTGTCTTTTTAAATAATCAGCATTAAAGTCATCGGAAAGTGGCTCTGGTCCAAGCTTACTAAAGAACTGGAATTCTAGCTCGGCAGTTTTAGCGTGCCAAATCATGCCAAACCGCCTCGGGTCGTTAAAGACTAAACTGAAAGAATCTACTAGCAGAAAAATTACGTGATCATGCAGGCGGTACTGATAACTTGGCGGCTGCAAAGTAAAGCGCCCGCTCATCCCCAGATGAATAATAAGAGAGTAACCATTATCTAAATTAATAATTAAATATTTAGCGCGGCGGTGGACGCTGGTAATCTTAGAGGACAAAACTATCGAGTCAAGGTTAGCAGCAAGTGGGTAACGCAGCTTAGGACGGCGTTGTTCAAATCCTTTTATTACTTTGCCAACCACATATTCCCCAAGGTAAGTTTTTAGTGTTTCTACTTCTGGAAGTTCCGGCATATTCCAAGCTTTTATATTGAATTAAGCTTAATAATTTTGTACTCTGTATGCTGTTTATGCTAACTTACTTACGCAAAATTTTCCACTATCTTAAATGTCTACTCCAGAAAATGAAATAACTACTACTAATTTCGGCTTTAAAAAAGTCAGTTTTACTGACAAAAAATCATTAGTAAATGATGTATTCTCGAGCGTTGCTAATAAATATGATTTAATGAACGATCTAATGAGTTTTGGTCTTCATAGATTATGGAAACAGGAGCTTTGCCGACAAGTTATCAACTTTAACTCTAATATTGTGGAAGTTGCTGGCGGCACCGGCGATATCAGCCTTAAAATCGCCGCTAAAGCTAAAAGGCTGGGGAGTAAAACCTGCATCACCCTCTGCGATATAAATCAAGAAATGCTGCAAGAAGCTAAAAATAAGGCGATAAATAATAATATATTAAGTGGCATAGACTATGTTCAGGCTGATGCCGAAAACCTACCATTTTCGAATGAAAACTTTGATTATTACATTATTGCTTTTGGTATTAGAAATATTGCCGATATTAATAAAGCATTAAGCGAGGCACTACGAACGCTTAAGAGCGGTGGGAAATTTATATGTTTGGAGTTTTCTAAAGTTTCTTCCGTATATTTAAAGCCGCTATATGATTTATACTCTTTTAAAATTATCCCAAAACTTGGTAAGTTAGTAGCTAATGATGAAAATGCTTATCAATATCTAGTAGAAAGCATTACTCTCTTCCCTGAGCAAGAGGTCTTTAAAACTCTTATCGAAAATGCGGGATTTATTAAAGTAAACTATCATAATCTTAGCGGCGGGGTAGTAGCAATTCATACTGCTTATAAAATATGAAAGAGACCTTTGCCATCATCTTTAACCTGCTACACCTTCTTTCAGTCATAAGCAAGCAGCAGCTCTTAACTCATCCCTACAAGTTTAAATTACCCCCTTATGTTAAGTTGTTAGGCACGATAGTAATGATAATTTTTAATCCGCGCGGATTAATCATTAAACCTCAAAATAGCTTTAGTGAGAGGCTTGTTAATGGTTTGGAAACATTAGGACCAATTTATATAAAATTTGGGCAAGCCCTGTCCACTAGACCTGACTTAGTAGGATATGAGACAGCAACCCAGCTAAAATTTTTACAGGACAAGCTCCCCCCCTTCCCAATCAGCCTAGCCCAGCAAGCAATTCAGCAAGAGTTTGGCAAAAGTTCGGAGGAATTATTCCAGAAATTTTGGGAAGAACCAATTGCTGCTGCTTCTATTTCTCAAGTGCACAAAGCGCAGCTTTTCTCCGGCGAATTGATAGTACTTAAAATTCTCCGCCCAGGAATTTATAAAAAATATCAATGTGATCTTAAATTACTATATTTTATCGCTCGCCTTAGCTCTTTCTTTTTACCAAAGCTAAAGAGGCTTAAACCCCTGGAAGTGGTTAATGTCTTTAACGAAACAATGCAATCCGAGCTGAATCTACGCCTAGAAGCCGCAGCTGCATCAGAACTTTCTGATAATTTTTTAGGTGACACCACTATTTACATCCCCAAAATATATTGGGCTCTCACTACTGAAAATATACTCACTACCGAATGGGTAGAAGGGGCATCAATCTATAATACTAACGATATTGTAAATTATGGCTTAGAGCCCAAGCAAATTGCTGCTAAAATCGCCATTATATTTTTTAACCAAGCTTATAGAGACGGCTTTTTTCATGCTGATTTACACCCAGGAAATATCTTAATCAAACCAGACGGTCGTATAGCGCTATTGGATTTTGGCATTACAGGCAGACTAGCAGAAAGCGATCGCATATCTATCGGCGAGAGTTTACTAGGTTTTCTCAAGCGCGATTATAAGCTAGTAGCATCTTCTCACCTCAAAGCAGGCTATATCCCACCTAACACTAACTTAAACCTATTTGCCCAATATTGCCGAACAATTTGTGAACCCATTATAGGACTACCAATCAAACAAATTTCAATTGGCAAGCTGCTCGGCGAACTGTTCCAAATCACTCAAAAATTTGGCATGGAAACTCAACCTCAACTATTGCTGCTGCAAAAAACTATGGTTATGGTCGAGGGTATTGGACAAACGCTTGATCCGGAAATTAACATGTGGGAACTTGCCACTCCGTGGATTAAAAAATGGGCGGTTAAAAACCTAAGCTTTGAAGCCAAGCTACTAAGACAAGCGAAAAAAATGGCTAGTAATCTACTAGATATTTATTAAGTTTATAAAATAGGAATTAAATTATGCTGCATAATAGCTCTATAGATGATGAGGAGGTAAAAAAATTTAGCAAAATTGCAAGAGATTGGTGGAATCCGGAAGGTAAGTTTAAGCTATTGCATCAAATAAACGAGGTGCGGCTAAAGTTTATTCAAGATAAAATAAGATGGCATTTTGCTTTAGAAAAGCAAGTAACGTTTAGCAATATTAGCATATTGGATATTGGGTGCGGGGGCGGGTTAATTACCGTACCTCTTTATAAATTAGGAGCTGATATAACAGCTATTGATCCAGCCCCCGAAAATATAATAAGCGCTACCCAATATGCTAGAGAGCAGGGTCTAGAGATAAATTATTTTGCCTCTACAGCAGAAGAATTGCAACAACAAAATAAACAATATGATGTGGTGGTATGCTTAGAAGTTGCCGAACATGTAGCAGAGTTGGAGCACTTTATGGAGGCAGTAGCCACTCTTGTCAAACCGGGAGGGATGTTAATAATTTCCACTATTAACCGCACACTTAAGTCTTATATTTTAGCAATTGTCATGGCAGAGTATGTTCTGGGCTGGGTACCTAGAAATACTCATACTTACAGTAAGCTTCTCACCCCGGCTGAGCTCAATATGATATTAAACAATAACAAGATTTATCTCAAAGAGCTTAAAGGGGTAACATTTAGCCTCCTCAGTCAATCTTGGCAATTAAGTAGGGACATCAGCATCAATTACCTGGGCTATTTTACAAAGCCCCACTAGTTGCTTATTTTTTTGAGTCTACCCACGATATATTTCCATCCCGGCGGTAGTAAACTACATTAATTCGTCCCGTATTAGCATTTTGAAACATCAGAGCAGGAAAATTTTCTAAGTCCATTTTCATCACTGCTTCACTCACTGATAAAGGCAAAACTTCTATAGGTTGCTCTGCAATAATTACTGGATTCCCCTCCGCATTGTTTTCTTCTTCGGAGTCTGCATAAGGACGAATTATATATTTAGTTGCTTCAAAACCAACGAGCGACGCTTTAATTTTATTATGATGATCATTGATTTTGGATTTATATTTGCGCAATTGCTTTTCTAATTTTACAGCAGCTATATCAAACGCAGAATATATCTCATCCGAACTTGCGTCACTTTTTATTATTACGTGCCTGCCAGTTCCGTCATTTACCACCACTTCACAAACAACCTGAAACCCTTGCTTTGAGAAATGGATAGCAGCGCTAATTGCATGCTCAAAATACTTCTGAATTACTTCGGTAGTACGCTTTTTTACATACTCTTGTAAAGAGCTACATAGTGAGATATGATGTCCGGCAATTGATATTTGCATAAATAGCCTCTTTGTTTTGCAGTAATTTTAATTTATAATCCTTATTCTTTCAAAATTCCAGCAATCATTTTTTGCCGTCTCAACTTTTTCGCTAGCCTGGCTTAAATATACTTAAAACAAGAGGTATCTTAAATAGATATTTTATTTTGATTTTTTATTCCTTTAGAAAGAGTAAGGTTAGGTTTTCTCTTTTTGAGTCGAGCTTGTTCTTTATGTAACATAATAATATCTTTAGTAATCCTTACTATAAAAGATGGGTCTATGCTAGCCTCCATGCACATTTCTTTAAAAGCTTCACTCCCACCGAAAATCCAGGCTTTTGCTTCTATTTCCAGTTTTTTGGCTTCCTTAGAGTCTGAAATATTGCTTGCATCAATAATTGCTTGAGTAATAATTGCTTTGCGTAAGTTTATATCAGGGGAAGAATCGTATAGCTTTAAGCGTTCAAACGGCGCCTGGAATTTTATCACATTATACATAAAATAATTTACCTTTAGATTTGTTTTAGTGAATGTTAATAAAATTATCAAAGAAAGATTAATTTTTACTTAAAAAGTAATAATTATTAATCTAATTTGAATTAAATATAGCAATTTCTAAGTCTCTACTAATGGGTAAAAGGTCATTTTTATTGAAGCGGATAAAAATATAAAAAAGTCATCGATATCAAATTTGCAACAGGAATAATTTTTAGAATCCCTATATCTCAATTAATTTGCCTAATTAACAAAAAAATAGGCTAGGATTTCTGAGTAAGAACCTTAAATAAATATAGGTAGATTATGGTTGAGTCTCTAAATGACAAAAAATTTACTATCGCTTTCAATGATGTTAACGGCTTGGTAGACAGGGTGAGTAATTATACCTTTCTGAATTACTCAGCAGAGTATACGTCAAATAACTCGGTTTCTTATGATAACAAGTTATCTGTAGCCGATAGCGTTTGTAGCGTGGTAGAGGGCTTAGGAATAGATCTATTTCGCAAGTTCTTGCCTGACGAAGAAATTAACACATTGACTAAAAATTTGCAGGCTCATAAAAAGCAATATCTTGAGTTATTATCAGAGGATCCAGCAGGGCAACAAAAACTTAACAAAAAAATTGGACTTATAAACGCAACGCTTAAAGGGCTTAGTATAAAAGGATATACCGAGGCAATCGAAAAAAATATTGAAGACAAGGATCAACGGCAAGATGCTGTAGCAGCTGTCAATAAAGCTATGATTGAAGTAATTGATACAGATAAGAAAGACTATATCACAGCACTCCAAAATAAAACAACTGAGATCTTAAAGGATAGTAAAAAATATAATGATAAAAGCATTGAGAATATTATTAAAAATATATCGCCTAATAACCTAAAAAAGGAATTTAACGAAGAGCAACACGCAGCTCTCTCTCAAGCAAGCGTAAAAGCTGCTCAACAGATAGGCAAAATATTTCAATCTCCTGATGAGATCTCTACCTATATTGAAGAATTACATAAAAAACGTATTTTAGAACGAGCTAACTTAGATAAAGAAGGACAAAAACAACTAAGCGAAAAACTTGAAACTATCAAGCCATTATGGGCTTTTCAGGAGAGCAACTACTCTGATAAAAACAAGGCAGGATATCTTAATAACCCTTCACAATTAAGCAAAAAAGAAGGAGTCGAGAAAGCATTTGAAGAAATCACTAAGACTCTTGCTGAAAAGACAGCACCAGAACATTTAGCAAAAGCAATGCCACCAATAGCCGAAGCTGCGCCCAGCGTAGTAGGAAGCATAATAGCAAAGCAGTGCACAGAAAAACTAGCAAAACAAAGTAACCTTAAGCTAGACCAAAAAGTTAAAGACAAAATATTTAATAAATTAGAGAAAGAGCTATCTGATGTTGATCCTCAAGTTCTTGGCAATAACAGCGAGAAGTTCATGAATCAAATATCCAGTTCTTTAAATAAAAATAAATCTTTCTTTTCTTATTTCACTGGCAAGTATGATATTTCTAACCGTAATTTAGATAAGATTATAAAAGAAACAAAAAAAGAAACAGAAAGGCTAAAACAATCCTCCACTCAGTTACCATTACCTCCTCAAAACAAAGAATACTGGGAAGAGGCAAAACCTACTCAATCTATTCCTACTCCTTCTCAACCAATGAATATCCCTAAATCTAATCCAATACCCATTCCGCAAGCCAATAAAAAAGAAGAACTTAATATGCCTCCTAATCACATACCAAATACAAGCCCGCTCGCTTCAAAATTAGACGCGATTAAACCGCCACCACTACTAAGTGAAGCTTGGGGACTTACTAATAATAGCAATGCGAAGTCGTCCAAAAGCATTAAGCCCTCTCCTACTCCAGAAATCGCCCATAAGAGAAAAGGAAGTCACTCACTGGATATATAATAAAAACGTAATTATAGTGTCAATAATGCTTAGCATGCTTTATATTTTTTATCAATTGACAATTAGAGCTTTGCTTGATAGGATTAGCTCCCATCAATTTGGGTTTAACAAAATTTAGGATGGCAAAAGAAGAATTACTTCAATTTACGGGTATCGTGCTCGAGTTACTACCGAATGCGACATTTAGAGTGCAGCTAGAAAATGGGCATATCATTATAGCCCACACTTCTGGAAGAATGCGAAAAAATCGTATCCGGATACTGTTAAATGATAAAGTTACCGTTGAAATGACTCCCTACGATTTAACCAAGGGCAGAGTGACTCATCGATATTAAGACGATAATTCTATAGCTAATATAGATATTAACATTTATCCGCCCGCCTTATCTGAGCAGCAGATTATCTTACTGGTTATTTTAATAGAAATACAAATAATGGTGGAGCCAGGGGGAATCGAACCCCCCACCTTTTGAATGCCATTCAAACGC
>CAZMMN010000008.1:0-20038 GCA_964567405.1 uncultured Rickettsiaceae bacterium
AGCGAGAATGAAGGAGAGAATTATGTAGAGATAAGGAATGAAGGATTTGCTCCAGGCGGTATCGCGCTTATTGTGGAAGCCTTGACTGATAATAAAAATCGTGCGGCTGCGGAGGTGCGCTCTGCTTTTACCAGGTTGGGAGGAAATTTAGGAGAGAGCGGTAGCGTTAGCTTTATGTTTGAGCATGTAGGAATCATTTATTATTTGCTAGAGGATATAGAAGCGGAGTCTGTTTTTGAAAGCGCAATTGAATGTAGCGCTAGAGAGGTAGAGTCAAATGATGAGTATCACGCGATTTACGTTGACATTGATAACTTTATAAATTGTCAAGAGTTTTTTGTTAATAAGTATGGGATGCCTAGTGACTCTTATATTGGCTGGCGTCCTAAAAATTCTATTGAAATTGAAGAAAAGGAGACGGCTGAGAAGCTTCTAAAATTAATTGAGTGTTTAGAGGAGAGCGATGAGGTGCAACGTGTATTTGGCAACTACAGATTTTCTCCTGCTCTTCTAATAGGTTGATAAGGTCAATAACGAGAGAACAATATTTTATTAAGCTAGAGTGTAACAATTTTTCTATTTAGTCCAATTAGATATAGTTCTTTTGATTCTTTGCGGCTAGCTGCAGGCTTAAAATGTTTGACGATTTTAAAATTACGTTTGATCTTATTTAAAAGTCCTGACTCAATTCCTCCTTGAAAGGTTTTAGCAATAAAATGTCCGCCTGGACTTAAAATACTTAAGGCGAAGTCTAAAGAATGCTCGCAAAGCAGAGCAATGCGCAGCTGATCAGTAGGGGAGTGCCCAGTAGAATTTGGCGCCATGTCGCTCATTAATAAATCGGCGCAGTTGCCTGCAAGTTCTAATCTAATTAATTGTTTTGCATCTTCGTCAAGGAAGTCTTTTTGTATGCAATTTACGCCTGGAATACTGTCTATCTCCAATAGATCCAGAGCAATAATTTTGCTGCTAGGATTAGGTTCATCTGCCTTGGTAATTTTACTTGCAACCTGTGACCAACTGCCCGGAGCAGCGCCAAGGTCAATTATTTTCATGCCTGGTTTAAGAAGGGCAAATTTCTCATTTATTTCAATTAGCTTATAAGCAGCACGCGAACGATAACCTTGCGATTTAGATTGAATTACATAAGGGTCATTCAGCTGACGCTCCAACCATTTTTTGGAGGAAGGACGGCAGTTGTTGCCATGTTTTAGCTTGATAAATTTGTTTCTCTGTCCCGAGCTCCTCATGGAATTATAGCATATTGTTGTTCTTTGACTATTTTGTCTAGGATTGAATTAACAAAATGAGTTTCATTCTCGCTTAACATCTCATTGCTAATGGTGGTGAACTCATTAATTATTACTTTAGGTGGAGTTTTAGGAAAAAACATTAGCTCGGCGATGCCAACTCTTAATGTAGCTAGCAGCACTGGAGATAAATCCTTCATTTGCCAGTTAGCTGATAAATAACCAGAAATTAATTTGTCTATTTGTTCTATATGATTGATTGCTAGCTTTACTAAGCTGTTAAAGTGGCTTATACTTAGCTTAACATGAGTTAAGTTATTAGGATTAATCGTTAGGTCTTCGCCCGATTGATTGTTTTGATAAAACAGAATCATATTGCGAATTAGTCTTTCTATATCCTGCTCATTTTTATATTGATAAATTTGGTATTGATAAAGTGCTTGAATAGCCGCAATCCTCGAAAGGCTTTTAGTATTAATTTTACTTTGAGTCATAGACATATGATTGTATAGGAAAAATAAGAATTAGTAAAACTCATTTATTGTTAATTTACTACCATGCTCACCTTCATCAGCTTTATACTAACTATTGCCGTTCTAATTTTTGTGCACGAATATGGGCATTATTATGTTGCTCGAAGATTCAAAGTAAAAATGGATGAATTCGCCATTGGCTTTGGACCTAAAATATACTCCAGAACTGATAAAGAAGGCGTCAGATGGCAGTTACGCTTAATTCCATTAGGCGGGTTAGTGAAAATGGCAGAGGATGATGCCTCGTCTGCTTTTGTTAGGGGAGTTGATGCTAAAAAAGAAAATATTTTTAGCGCTCAGCCTGCATATGTGCGATTTTTAATTGTGGCAGCTGGACCAATCGCTAATTATTTGCTAGCTATCTTAATTCTGAGTGTTTTTTACTTTGCGGTAGGGAAGGTAGAACTGCCCGCAATTGTTGATAAATTAACAGAGAATTCTCCTGCTGCCGACGCTGGTTTACAGATAGGCGATAAAATAATTAAGGCTAATGGTCGCAAGATACGTGATTTTGCTGATCTGCAGAGGCAAGTTATAGTTAGCGCCAATCATCCTATCATACTTACTTTACAAAGAGACCAGGAAATTTTAGAATTATCTGTGACTCCTACAGAAAGAGAGATAAATAATGGAAAGCAAAAGATGAAAGCTGGATATCTCGGCATTAATGTTGCTGGAGAATTTAAAGTTTCCTCGCTAAATCTTTTTGCCAGCTTCTGGCACGCTATTCTTGACGTTATTGACTTATCTACCCTAACTTTAAAAGCAGTAGGGCAGATGTTAAAGGGTCAGCGCTCAATTGGAGAATTATACGGACCTCTTACGGTAGCCGAAGAATCAAGCAAAGCAATTGTAAAAGGAACAGTGGATTTTGCATTGTTTATTGCTATGTTATCTGTTAGCTTAGGACTATTTAACTTTTTTCCAATTCCTCTGCTGGATGGTGGGCACTTGTGCCTAATAGGATTTGAAATGGTTATGGGAAGAGCTGTGAGCATAAGAGTACAACAGCTTCTTCAGAAGATAGGTGTGGCGTTAATAGTTTTTCTTGTTGTAATTTCCACTTCAAATGATATAAGAACTTTAATATTTTAGCCAAAGAAGCATAAGCGTAATACTCGGGTTAAATACAATAGAAGGCTTTAAAGATAGGATTTAAGGTGAAAAATAATAATATATTGAAGTCAAATATTAGACTTGCTTTGCTAGCTGCTACTATGCTTAGTGCTAACTTAGTTTTTGCAGCTGAGCATATAAACAACATAACAATATTGGGTAATAAAAGAATAGAAGCCGCGACAATAAAAAGTTATTTGGGGCTAAAATTAGGAGACGAATATAGCTTAAGTAAAGAAAATAGCGCGATAAAAAGCCTTTATGATACTTCGTTGTTTGAGAATATCAGTATTAAATTCTCGAATGGCAATTTATTGGTTAATGTTGTTGAAACTCCTTTTATCAGTAAAGTAGAATTTCGTGGCAATTCTAAGCTTAAGAATGCGGTATTGCTGAAAGAATTGCTGACTAAGGCAGGTGACTCCTTAAACCCTGGCAAGATTCAGGTGGATATTGAAAAAATTAAAGAGATATACAAACGCTCCGGACGATTTTCTGTTGGTGTTGAAGCCCAAATTCAGCAGCAAGATAATGATAGAGTAAAGATTATATATGTCATTTCGGAAGGACCAAAAACGGGGATTAAACATATTTATTTTGTAGGTAATGAATATTACCGCAGTAGTGAGCTGAAACAAATTCTTTTAACTAAAGAATCAAGATGGTTTAGATTTTTAGAAACCAATGACACTTATGATCCAGATCGAATAGAATATGATAAAGAACTGTTAAAGAGGTTTTATCAGTCGCTAGGTTTTGCTGACTGTAATGTTACTTCTGCTACCGCTGAATTAAATAAAACTAAGGAATATTTTACCGTCACCTATTCTATAGAAGAAGGGGAGAAATATAGCTTTGGCAGTATCGAAATTGATAATAAACTGCTAAATATTGATGATGCCGAGGTTAGAAAATTAATTAACATCAAGCCAGGGCAGGTTTTTAATATGAAACAGCTGGAGCAAATAGCTGAGAAGATTACTGCTAATCTTGCCAGTCGTGGTTACCCTCAAGTTAGCGTCCATCCAGATATAGATAAAAAAACTGCTGTACGAGTGGCAAATATTAAATTTATAATTGACAAAGCTGATAGGATTTTTGTCGGTAAGATTAACATTGAAGGCAATTTGAAAACCGAAGATAGGGTTATTAGACGGGAACTTAAAATCGCTGAGGGTGATATATTTAACCGCTCTCATATTGAAAAAGGAGAACGCAACTTACGCAACCTAGATTATTTTGAGACTGTTGCAACTAAAATCACCCCTACTGAAAAACATGATAGGTACGATATCAACATTAATGTAGAAGAAAAATCTACTTCTTCTATTGGCTTTGATCTTGGTTATAGCACTGCAAGCAAAGGCGTGTTTGGCAGGCTATCTTTCTTAGAGCGCAATTTAATCGGCACTGGTAAGTATTTTACTTTTGGGGTACAGGGAGCGAAAAAAAGCACTAGCTATTATGCGGGTCTTACTGAACCTCATTTTCTTGATCGCGATCTTTCTTTGAGCGGGAATGTTTTTAAAAATCATAATGGTCGGGGAGGAGGTTTTGGTGATGGCGATCAAAATTATACCTTAAAAGCTGTAGGGTTTAAAACTTCCTTAGGTTATGAGATTTGGGAGGATTTAACTCACGACATAGATTATCTTATTAAACGCGAAGATCTAACTGCTTCAGATACAGCTAGTTCACGTTATTTAATTGAGCAAAAAGGCAAATTCACCACCTCTGCTGTAGGTCATACCGTGACTTATGACCGAACTGACAGTCGCATAATTCCTAAAAATGGTTATATTATCAGTGGCAGCCAAGAATATGCGGGGGTTGGCGGCAATAATAAATATTTAAAGCACGAAGCAGATGCGAAATATTTTAAGTCTTTCTTTAATAATAAGCTTACCTATAAATTAGCCGGAAATGCAGGCGACGTTAGGGGAGTAAGCGGTAAGACTGTCCGGATATCTGATAGATTTAACCTTGGTGACTATTCATTCAGAGGGTTTGCTGCTGGCGGAATCGGACCAAGGGATAAGAAAACTGAAGAAGGTTTAGGGGGCGAGAAATATTATACTGTGACTAATGAGTTTAATTTTCCCCTTGGATTGCCTGAGGAATTTAATGTAAGCGGCGCAGTATTTTCGGATATTGGTAGTTTGTGGGGAGTAAGCTTAAGCCCGAGTAGCACATATAGCAGCAGCGAATTTTATAATGATAAGTCCGTACGTGCTTCCGTTGGTTGCGGCGTTATTTGGATAACGCGGTTTGCTCCTATTAGGATGGACTGGGCGATTGCCGTCAAAAAGAAAAAATATGATGATAAGCAGCGTTTTCATTTAAAATTTTCTACTTCTTTTTAAGGAACAAGTGGGTAGAATTAATTAAGTATTGGTGGCAGTATGAGGTTTTTTCATAAATTATTATTAATTGTTTGGTGTTTGATTAGTAGCAGCGTTTATGCAACCCAGCAACAATCCTTCAGCTTAGGAATAGCAGTAGTTGATGTCCAATCCATTTTAGAAAATTCTCTAGCCGTTCAAACTATTAGAAACTCTATTAATTCTATTAGTCAAAAAATTCAGGATGATATAGAAAAAAAAGAAACAGAACTCAAAAAAATTGAAGAACAATTGCTCAACAAGAGAGGGGCATTAAGTGAGGAAGCATTCGAGAAAGAAATAAGAGAGTTTAATAAGAAAGTTAGTGCGGCGCAAAAAGAAGTGCAGAAGAAAAAAACCGCTCTTGAGCAAGCTCATTCTGAGGCCATAAGCAAGGTGCATGCGGCGACTATTGAAATCATTACAAATTTAGCAAAAAAATATAATTTAAAGATGGTTTTACCTAGTTCCCAAATATTGTTTACGGTAAGCGAGCTTAATATCACTGCAGAAGTTATAAAGCAATTAAACGATAAGCTAAAATCTGTGAAAGTGAATTATAATCTATAAGTCATTTATGATAAGGGTGGTTAGCTAAAATGGCTTGGCAGCGATAAATTTGCTCCAGCAAGATGATTTTCGCCATTTGGTGAGGAAAGGTCATCGGCGACAGACTGATGCTGATGGTGACCGCCTTTATGATTTGTGCATCTATGCCGCTGGCGCCGCCAATTATAAATTCTATGCCTCTAGCATTGTCTGTTAGAGCTTTATTAATTAGCTCAGAAAATTTAAAACTGTCTAGTAAAGCGCCATTTCTATCTAATGCGATTTTATAAGCCCCGCTGGTTAAACAGTCGGTGATTAACTTTGCTTCAAATGGTTTAACTTGATTAGGTGGCAATTTTTGGGAGTAAGAGATTTCGCTGCACTTAAGTTGCCATCTAATCATTTTCTCATATTTCTCTGCTATTTTAGCAAATTCAGCGCTGAGTTTACCAACCGAAATAATATGTATTTTGCCCGTCATTTTAACGCTACGGCGTATTATTTAGTAAGACGCTTAATAATTTCTTCTCTAGTCAGCAAGGGAAGAATGTTTTTCATCTCTGGTCCGCTGTTGGCGCCGGTTATTGCTAGCCTTATCGGCAAGAATAATTCCTTACCTTTTTTGTTAGTTTGTAGTGATATTTCTTTTATCCATTTCTCCCAGGTAACTGAAGTAATTTCTTCTGCTGGCAACAGGTTGGCAGCGGTTTTGAGCAATTCCTTATCTTGGTTGTCACTTCCTAAAAGCTCAGTATGGCAGATATCCCACCACTGTTTTATTTCCTCTAACTTATTTAAATTAGGACGCACTGCCAGCCAAAATTGCTCGTCTATTTGTTGCAGTCCAATTGAGTTTAGACGTTCTTTAGCCTCATTAAAACTTAAGTGAATTAGCAATTTATGATTAAGATGCGCAAGTTCTGTTTGATTATAGAAAGTGGGATGATTGGAGAAATAGGTAATATCAAATATTTCTACTAACTGTTGCAGAGTATAATAAGGAGCAATAGGCTTTGCTGAACCAATCAAGCTAAAAAAACTATTGACCGTCATTGCCTCAAACCCTTCCTGCTCACGCAAATAAGAAATTTCAAACCCGCCTATTCTTTTGGAAATCTTCTCCTCCTTGGCTTTAATTAACCCAAGATGCGCAAATCTCGGAGGCGGCGCCTTAAGCGCCTCAAACATTTGAATTTGGATGGCGGTATTAGTGACATGATCTTCGCCTCTAATAATGTCAGTGATTTCATAATCAATATCATCAACGCATGAACACAGCATATAAGTCATGCTGCCATCTTCTCGGATGACTATCGGGTCGCTTAGGTGCTCTCCTTGATAGGTTACTTCGTCTTTAATCATGTCCCGCCAGCTGATTAATGTTTCTTGCAGCAAGAAACGATAATGCGGCTTTTTGCCTTGATTAAGATTATGGCTAATTTCTGCCGCTGTTAATTTAAGAGCGGCGCGGTCATAAATTGGCGGCTTGCCGCTGGCGAGCTGCAATTTCCGCTTTATCTCCAGCTCCTGCCCACTCTCAAAACATGGATATAGCCTTCCATTTTGCAGCAACTCCTCTTTTGCGATTTGGTAGCGCTCCAGCCTACTTGACTGGGCAAAATTCAAGTCCCAGCTGAGTCCGAGCCATTTAAGATCCTGGCAAATGGTCTCTTTATATTCTTGTTTGCTACGCTCTTGGTCAGTATCGTCAAATCTTAAGTAAAATAGCCCGCCGTGCTTTTTAGCGTAAAGCCAGTTAATAATTGCTGTTCGGGCATTGCCAACATGCAGCTTACCGGTAGGAGAAGGGGCAAATCTAGTAATAATTTTCATAAATTTCTCAAAACTTAACGCTTAATTCTTTAGTTATAAAAAGAAAATTGACAAGAAAGCATAATAACAATATCATCTTCTTAATTAATCACAATATGATTTTATAGTGCCTAATAAATTGGCACGCTTTATGCTGTTAGAACTATAACTTAAGGTTTTTATATAGCATATAATATGATCAATAAATTTTATAAAAGAGGATGATATGTCGAAAAGTAATGCGCTATCACAGGCAAAAAGCGCAATTGAAATAGAGCAAAGCAACATAGCGAAGTCCAAAGTCTCAGGAGGAAGAGGAGTAGAGTTTATAATTTCTTCATCTAGCGTTAATGGACAAGTATCTTATACTACTGGAGCTGTAAGGCACGATGTAACAAAAAGAGGAGCTATAACATATACTGGGGTAGATACGGATATGGCAATCAACGATTCTTCCTCTATGTTTGTGGTTAAAAATGAAACGGGAAAGTCTACGGCTTTCACCCGAAGCGGTTCTTTTCGTGTGGATCAGAAAAATAATCTTGTAGATGCAATGGGAAATGAATTGCAAGGTTGGAGGCTACAAAATGGCAACCTGCCAACCAATAATTCTAGTTTTGACTCTTTACAATCTATAAAAATAGAGCAGGGGGCTTCTCAGCCTAAAGCTACTTCTAAAGTTACGATGAGTGTAAACCTCAATTCTAATCAGGACGCTATTAAAGGCGCTGGAACAACCATGAAAATAGGTGGTACAATTAATAAAGGCTTGAAAGAAAATGATATTATCTCGCCATTTTCTAGCGGCAGTGGGTATAATGAACTTAAGTGTGGCGACAATATTAAAGCTATAGTGGCAGGAGACATCAATAAAACATATAGATTTCGTTTTGGAGGAGCAACTTATGGTCATTCAATAAATAATGCAAATAATGGAGCCGGAATATTTGGCGCTACCAAGCCAAGTCAACCCTTCGTTTTTGCTGCCGATAGAACCGCCGACCCTAAAGCGTTAGTTCCTACTGATGGAATTAAAATTAATGTTGGAGGTAAAATCTTTACCTTTACTGCTATGAATAATGGAGATACTAAGCAAAATCAATTCCATAATCTTTATACTCTGCGTGATGTTATTAATAATACTGGTTATCTACAGGCAAATATCAAAGATGGAGCGCTTTGTATAGGATCAGTAGATGCTAATCAGAACGTAACTTTTGAAAACGTAAACGGCGGTTGTATAGTAGAAGAACTAGGAATAGCAAATGTTCCACTAAACGATCCAGACGTAACCGAAGTAGAAAGGTTTAATTCGCTGCGTACTCTGCAAGAAGCAGTAAAAAGAAGCTCGGAAGGTAATTTAGTAGCTGAGATAGATAATGGTGGGATTAATATTAGAGCAGCAGTAGCAACCGATGGCTTGCAATTAGAGTGTAATCCTACAGTAAATAAGCTTGTGGAGGCGCTGCCAACCTTAGGGGATGGCACTGTTGCCGGTAGGGCAACCATTACTTTGCAATCAGCTGGGCATGGCTTGAAGCAAGGAGATTACGTATGGCTCGAAAATATAGGCGGTACGCATGAAAATGGGATGTATATGGTGACTGGCGCTCCAACCCCTAATCACTTTACAGTAGGAGTATGGACTGGAGGAAATTTTTCGGGAGTAGATGCGAAGGTGAATATTGGGGGGCCTGCTATCCAAACTACCTGGCGAAAAGTACCGGGAGTGACAGAGACTGTAGCAGAGATTCCTGTAGCTAGTAACATTACAGTTGCTGTTAATGGCGGTAGTTTTGTTATAAATATGAATGGTTTAGCACAACATGATCTAGTGTATATTCAGGGATTAGCCACTGCAGCAAGACCTATACCCGATGGTTATTATGTAGTTAATGCCGTTGGAGGCGGCGGACCACCAAGAGACGTTACCTTTACCAAAGTAGGAGGTGGAAATATTGCAGGGATTGCGGCGGGCGGTGTTCCCATGGCCGCTATCGGCGGCACCAACCAAGTTACCGTACGAAAAGTTGGGCTGAGTAACGCTGGCGTTCTAATCGCAAACGACATCAATGCTGACCGCCCAGTGCTAAGTACCACTAATGGTAGCAAAGCTGTAAGAATTAATGTCGAGCCAGGGCACAACTATCAAGTAGGGGAGAAATTTAATATTATAGTAAGTGATGTTAACCCTAACATAACTGTAGACAATATGACTATAGCTACTGGTAAGGCTGCTAATTACACTATTACTAATACAACCGTAGGTTACATACAATTTGAAGTACCTACCAGTCCAAATGCTGCAAACGCTTCAACCTCTTTCACCTTTAACTCTAACATGGGTGGAGGTGCTGGCGCTTGTGCCACATTACGTCTTTCCTTTCCTGATAGAACTTACAGCGCTTTAGGGGTGGATGCTGGCGTCATCAATGATTTAGCAGCGACGTATGATGGTTCTGATGCAGATAAAAGCTTAAGCGAGCAAGCAGATAGCCCAGTTTCTAACTTCACTTTTCCGGTAGTTGATTTGCTAGGTAATGAACATACTATAACAATGAGAACAGCTCACATTGGAAGTGGCAAATGGGTCTATGAGCTAGTGGCGCCACCAGGTGCGATTAAGGGCGCAAGAGCTGATAACGTAATAAAAAGCGGCACTATTGAATTTAATCCTGATGGTAAAGTGGCTAGCCTGGGAAATATGGATGAGATGATTAATATACAATGGGAGAATGGCAGCAACAGTTCATTCACTCTTGACTTAGATCGCGATGGCAAAATAACTCAGCTGGCAGCTGATAGTTCTGTTTATTCAACAGAACATGATGGCGCGACAGTAGGACATTTAGAAAATGTACAGATTGATAGTAACGGCAATGTAGTATTTTTGTATAGCAATGGCAAGCAAGACAAAGTGTTTAGAGTTGCTCTTGCTACCTTTAATAACCCTAATCGTCTAGAAGAGGGTTCTAATGGTACATTTATTATAACCAAGGACTCCGGAACCGCAACCTTAAGATCGGCTGGGGAAGGGGGAACAGGAGAAATACAATCGCAAGCAGTTGAGGGTTCAGGTGTCGAAGATATGACAAAATCATTAATCGATATACAAGCTTGGAATATATATTTCCAAGCTAATGCAAAAATATTAACTCAAGAGAACGAGATGCAAGAGTATTTAATAGCACAAATATAGATATAGCTTAATATGAGGAAATTACAAAATATGGGTATGAATAATTTGAAAAATATCTCATATCTAGATAATTAGTTATGCAATATTGTATTCCCCCCTTAACCCTCCTACGCTTATGAAACAATGGGTTTACTCATTTAACGCCAATGAGGCGGCAGCTGCTAAAGCTGCTGCCTTTCTTATTAACTCTGAGGGCTTACTGGCAAACTGTCTGGATCCTTCGGTAAGTGCTTTACACGAAGCTGCCGGCTCCTCTCATCGCTTAGAAAAAAATAAGTTCCTGCTCGGTAGTAAGGGAGCTGCTCTTAAGGAAATGACGCGCTTAGGACTGCCAGTTCCTGCCGGTTTTACAATTACTACTGAAGTTTGTAATTATTACTGGCAAAATAATCACACTCTCCCTTCTAGTTTAGCAGCGGAAATTAAAGCAGAGATAACCAGCCTTGAAAGAGCAACTGGCAAAATATTTGGCGATTCTGCAAATCCGTTGTTATTGTCAGTGCGTTCGGGCGCGGCTATATCTATGCCTGGGATGATGGATACTGTGCTCAATTTGGGCATGAATGATGAGGTGGTTGCTTGCTTGATAAAGCAAACTGGCAATAAATTATTTGTTCTTGACAGTTACCGCCGTTTTCTAGCGATGTACGGTGAGGTAGCGTTAGGTTTGCACAGCTGTTTGTTTCAAGAAGCATCGCAACTAGAAGATGGCAGGGTTACTCTAGAGAATTTGGAAAAAACCATAGCAAGCTATAAGCAACTAATAGCTAGGCACTCAAAGCTTGGGGTTCCTGGTGACCCTGATGAGCAACTCTACACCGCCATTGCGGCGGTGATTAAATCGTGGAATAGCGAGCGGGCTCAAGTTTATAGACGGCTTAACAATATATCAGATGAACTCGGAACGGCAGTAAATATTCAAGCCATGGTCTTCGGCAATAAAGGTGACGACTCGGCAACGGGGGTGGTTTTTAGTCGCTGCCCAGCAAGTGGTGAAAACAAATTATTTGGCGAGTTTTTGCTAAATGCTCAGGGTGAAGATGTTGTCTCTGGGACGCGTACTCCTTTGCCTATAGATCAAATGCAGCAAGCGCTACCTCAAAATTTTAAAGAACTGACGACAATATGCAAAGAGCTGGAGCTATACTACCGTGATATTCAAGATATTGAATTCACTATTGAAAATAAGAAATTATATATTCTGCAGACTCGTAGCGCAAAGAGAACAGCGGCTAGCGCTATTAAGGTAGCTGTCGATATGGCGGGCGAGGGGCTGATTTCCAAGGATGAAGCAATAATGCGTATTCCTTTAGAGTCGATAAACAAGCTCTTGCATATGAGTATTGATTATAGCCATGACCTTCCGACAATTGCACAAGGGTTGCCAGCTTCGCCAGGCGCAGCAACCGGTATGGCGGTTTTTCATCCGCGTGATGCGGAGGAAATGTCGCGCCACCATAAAGTGATATTAGTACGTGCCGACACTAGCCCGGAAGATATTCAAGGCATGTACGTGGCTAGCGGCATTTTAACTAGTCGCGGCGGGATGACTTCGCATGCGGCGGTAGTGGCGCGAGGCATGGGTAGACCGTGCGTATGCGGGGTGAGTAAGCTGAATATTAATGAGAGAGAAGAATTTTTTCAGATTAATGGGGTTACAGTCAAATATGGTGATATTATAACTATTGACGGAGGCACAGGAAAGGTTTTCTTAGGAGAAACGCCATTAATCCAGCCAGTTTTCTCCGCTGAATTTAGCGCCCTTTTAAGCTGGGCGGATGAGAGGCGTGACTTGCAAGTCAGAGCTAATGCTGAAACTCCTTTAGATGTTATTACAGCATTGCAATTTGGCGCTGAAGGATTGGGATTATGCCGCACTGAGCATATGTTTTTTGATAGCGCCAAAATTTCCTTAGTGCAGGAAATGATTGTAGCGTTGGATAGTGATAGGCGAAAGGAGGCAGTTGATAGGTTGTTGCCTATGCAGATTAAGGATTTTAAAGAGCTGTTTAGGCTCATGCAAGGTAAGCCTATTAATGTTAGACTGCTAGATCCACCGTTGCACGAGTTCTTGCCTAGAAGAGAAGAAGATAAAGAAGAGCTTGCCAAAAGCTTAGGTTTGCCCTTAGCGGTTATGGAACAACGCCTTAAGTCCCTGCATGAAGTTAACCCAATGCTTGGTCATCGGGGGTGCCGACTCGGGATAACCTGTCCTGAAATTTATCAAATGCAAGTGCAGGCAATTTTTCAGGCAATCAATGAGCTCAAATTAAAGGAAGGAATAGATACTAACCTGGAGCTGATGATTCCGTTAGTATGTGATGTCAATGAACTTAGGCAGTTAAAAGAATATATTAACGAAGCGATAAAGCAGGTTAATGGTAAGGAGGATGTATGTTTGGGCACTATGATTGAATTGCCAAGGGCTGCTTTGATGGCAGGACAGATAGCAAAAGAGGTAAGATATTTCAGCTTTGGCACTAATGATTTAACTCAAACAACTTATGGCATTTCCAGAGATGATATAGCGGCATTTTTACCAGAATATTTAAATAAAAAGATATTTGCCTTTGATCCATTTAGCACAATAGATGAAGATGGCGTGGGAGAGCTAATTAGGATTGCGATAAGTCGCGGCAGGCAAGCAAATCCTGGTTTGAAGTTCGGTGTATGCGGGGAGCATGCTGGTAATCCGGAATCTATTGAGTTTTTTCATAAGTTGCAGCTCGATTATATTTCGTGTTCACCATATCGCTTGCCAATCGCTAGGATAGCAGCAGCGCGAGCTAAGATAGAGTGTGGCTAAACCTGTTATACTGCTAGTAAATGAAGAATAGGCTTTTATTTTAATATACATCAAAATCTTCTTCTTATAAAATAATCAGCATGTAAAATAATCAGCATGTTTTTAAGACGGCTTTAGTTAAGCTTCTGCTAGGCTTCTTGATAAATTAAATAAAGGTTTATATGTCATTGCAATCTATTCAGCTTGCTTATCTGTTTTGCGGTATTTGCTTCATTTTCTCCTTAAAAGGGTTATCTTCTCCTAAACAAGCGCGTTCTGGCAGTCTAATAGGTATGGCTGGTATGGTTGTTGCGTTGGCAACAACTTTTTATCTGCCCAATTTTGTCCAAAAACTGCCGCTTCTTATTACTATCTTAATTGGGGGGGCGATAGGCAGTTATATTGCTAGGAAAATTGCCATGACCGCTATGCCGCAGCTAATTGCTGGATTTCATTCTTTTGTAGGGCTAGCGGCGGTTTTGGTAGCATATGCAGCTTTGTTATCGCCTGAGAATTTTGGCATTGGCTTAACAGGGCAGCTTTCTACTAGCGCTTTGATTGAAATGGCGATTGGAGTAAGTATAGGCGCGGTGACCTTTAGCGGCTCTTGCCTAGCTTTTGCTAAGTTGCAAGGCTTGCTGACCGCAGCTCCTTTGAAGTTTAATGGACAGCAATATTTATGCGGTGCGCTGCTTATATCAGTGCTAGGTCTAATGGTTTGTTTTGTTATTTCTGAAAGTTTAGTCTTTTTTCATTTGCTGGTTCTACTTTCCTTATCGCTAGGTGTGCTTCTGATTAGTCCAGTAGGAGGAGCTGATATGCCGGTAGTAGTATCGATGCTCAATTCTTATTCAGGCTGGGCAGCTGCTGGGATTGGTTTTACTTTGAGTAATAGCTTGCTTATCATTACTGGCGCTTTAGTGGGCAGTAGCGGTGCAATATTAAGCCATATTATGTGTAAGGCGATGAATAGATCGCTGCTGAAGGTTATTTTTGGCGCCTTTGTGCAGCCACCTGTCAGCGCTGCTAATTTAGAAGTTACAGATAAATCAGTTAAGGTAACCAGCGCAGAAGAAGCAGCTTATCTGGTAAAGAACGCTAGCTCCGTAATTATAGTCCCCGGTTATGGCATGGCAGTTGCACAGTCTCAGTATGCTATAAAAGAATTAGTGGATAAAATAGAGACTAACGGCGCTATGGTTAGATTTGCGGTGCATCCAGTGGCTGGTAGGATGCCTGGGCATATGAATGTTTTGCTAGCAGAGGCGGCAATAGAATATGAAAAAGTATTAGAACTAGAAGAGATAAACAGGGACTTTGCCAATACTGATGTAGTATTAGTAATCGGTGCCAATGACATTACTAACCCAGCAGCAAAAAATGATCCTAATAGCCCTATTTACGGCATGCCAATTTTAGATGTAGAAAAAGCTAGAACTGTTTTGTTTATTAAGAGATCAATGGCAGCTGGCTATGCCGGCATAGAAAATGAATTATTCTATAAAGACAATACTTTAATGCTCTTTGGTGATGCTAAAAAGGTAATCGAAGAAATAATAAAATTTTTAAATGAAAATTGACTTCTCCCGGTAATAAGCTTATTTTGAAGTTTGATTATTTAATTTTTATAGATGATATATTATAATAATGACTAGCAATAAAAATCTGCCTCTGCTACCCAAAGCAACAGCCGTGTGGCTTATTGACAATACTTCTTTAACTTTCAAGCAAATTGCCGAATTTTGTGGGCTGCATGAACTGGAGGTAAAAGGAATAGCAGATGGTGAAGTGGCAGTAGGCATCGCAGGTTTAGATCCCGTTGCAGGAGGTCAGTTAACTTATGAAGAAATAGGGCGGTGTAGTCGAGATAAAGAAGCTAAACTTCAGCTTACTCAAAGTATTGTATACGATTTAGCTGCTAAGAAGAAAAAGCAAGGCAAATATACGCCAATCGTACGGCGGCAGGATAAACCAGATGCGGTATATTGGTTACTAAAAAATTGTCCTAATATTCAAGATCGTGATATTATCAGACTAATAGGGACTACTAAGTCAACGATCATGGTCCTACGGGAGCGTACTCATTGGAATATGAAGAATATTCGTCCTCGCGACCCCGTCCTACTAGGGCTTTGCAGTCAGGTGGAGCTTGATAAGATATTGGAAAGCGCAGCGCCGTATACGGTACCAAACCAAGATGGAAAAATAGAGAATAACTAACATCAGTAATCAAAGCTACAATTGCTGGCTTCGATAAGCGATCAATTCGCCAAAATAGTTTTTTTACGATACCATAGTAGATAAACTGGCAGTCCGCTAAAAGTAAATAAGGCGGATGTCAAGAGGGTAGTAAAGGTTGTTTCGTAGATAACCCAGGCGCAAAATATTAATGCTGTCATACCTGCAATAAAAGGTAAAGAAAGAAAGTTTTTGTCAGTTATTAATAGTTTTAGCAAAGCTAAGCTGCAAATTAAATAGATAAAAAGAAAAGAAATTACTGAAAAATCAATTATAGAAGTAACTTGAGTCGCGAGATTATGGTTAGAAGTTAAAATTAATAAAGGTGCTATCCCTAGAGAGCTTATTGCTAAGCCCCACACCGGCGCTTCATTCTTATTCTTTTTTGTGAAAAATAAGGGCAGGAGTCCGTCTTTAGAAAGACCTAAGGCAATTTGACCGCTAGTTAATACCCAAGCATTGAGTGTGCCAATACAAACAAGTGCAGCAATTATAGAGGTTATTAAATCCCATCGCCCGCCAAAAATCACCTGAGCAGCATCAACATAAGGCGCTTTTGATGCTGATAAGACGCTTCCTTCTATTAGCCCCATTATGCCAATGCTATTAATAAGATATAATAACGCTACACAGCTAGTGCCCGCAATTATTGCTTTCGGTATGGTTTTTGACGGGTTTTCCACTGCTTCAGCTGTGGTGGTAGCTGTCTCTAGCCCTATAAATCCCCATAAGGTTAATAGAGTGACTTGACCTAGGATTCTAGGCATAGAAGAATCTGCAACTTCAGTACTAAGGGTAAAATTGTGAGGATTAAAAAAATATAGAGAAGATAAAGATATAATGAGTAATGGAGCAAATTTCAAAGCGGCTAGCAATAGCTCAATGCTGCCGGCTGCTTTAACACCTCGTAAGTTAAGAAGCGTGATAGCCAAGAGCAATAACAACTCTAACATAAGATAGATTGAAGAATTGCAATTGCCAATAAAAAAATTCAGATAACTTATAGATGTCACTACTACGGCAGTGGTGCTGACCCAGGAAATAACCCAGTAAGTCCACCCTGTAAAAAAAGCCATAGTAGGACCAAAAGATTTATTAACATATACATGAGGACCTCCAGTTTGAGGGAACCTAGAACAAAGATACGCAAAAACTAAAGATAGTGCGATAGATCCAAACGCTGAAATAATCCACCCTATTAATCCATAAAAGCCAAAAGGAGCGAGACTTGCAGGAAGCATAAAAACTCCGGTACCTATTTGGCTGCCAGTAACCAAAGCAAAAACCGACCAAAAGCCAATTTTTTTAGACATAGGCTGAATCAGGATGATTTAATGATTTTTTATTAAAAGGAGAATAATAATGAGACTCCATGCGGCTTACTGTCTTACATATGGTGTTAGTAAAATACGAATAAATTCTAACGGACATCACCAGCTATGCTAAGTTAAAGGAAGGCAATTATACAACTTCTAATTCAATAAAGCAATATTATTGGCTTAAAGCACAATTAATGCTTTACCATAAAATTTTCCGCTTTAAAATTAGTTTTCAAGAGAAGTAAGTTAGCACAAAATTATTAATTTATATGCCTGCTTCAACTAATAAGCCAAACAGAAAGGATATCGTACGCCGACTAGTTGCTTCAATGTATGTCTCAACGGAGGAATTGGCGGAAACTATCCTGGTAGATAAAAATCCAGCAGCAGATGATCTTAAGAAGGAATCGCGCGGTGCTAGAATATTTGATTTTATTGGTAAGCAATGGACAAATTTTCAAGAATCTAGACTAGGCAAGGTTTTTGCAGTTTTAACTGGTAAAGCACTTGGTAGAGCAGTAACTATAGGTATAGCCTGCCTAACAATAGCAGGTATTACTGGTCCAGCAGCACCAGTAGTAGCCATTGCGCTTGGGACGTTAGGCTTGGCTTCTGTGGTAATTGGAGCAGTTATTGATACTATTAAAACTAGAAATATTAGAAAATTAAAAAAGGAAAATAATTTATTAGTGCAAAATAGGGTCGCTAAGAGTACGCAGGAATATATTCTTCACTTACATCCCGAATTACCAAATATATTAAAGGATCAACTGCATATTCCGCGCCGAGATGCTAACCAGAAATCCATAAAGGAGCGCTATATTAACCCACAAAATGAAAGCCAATCATTGCCTAAAGTCCTAGCAGAGGTGGCTTTAAAGCAGGGGGCAAGTGTAGCTGCGGTGGTCATTAGCGGCGTAGCGACTGGGGGAATTTCGGTTGTAAAAGACGGAGTTGATATTACCAAAAATGCTGGGCAAGTATTATATAGCATTGCCATGGAAACTAAAAATAAGTTAGATGTAGAAGCAGTGAGCCTTTTGTGCCAAAAGCAGATAGATAGTGAAAGAGATAAAGAAGATACGCCTGGCTATAATAATTTAAAGGAGCTAAAACAAGAAACTAGAGAGCAGCGTATTCAAACTATGGCGTTAAAAAAGCTATCAGCTGAGTTATATCAACAACGCCCTGATGGCTCTTTTAGGAAACTGTCAGATGAGGAGGTAAAAAGCAAGTTCAATCAAATTAAAAGTGAAATTGTTGCTAGGGAAAATAATATTCAGACTAGTACTAATCCTCTAGCTAAGATATTAAAAAGCTGGGGCAAAGATGCAAAAAAAGCTCATCATCCTTTTTCTCAATATAACGATGCTAGTAAAATTAATATCCAAAAACATGGAGAATTAACTAAATCAGTTGAGGCTATTAAAAAAAGCTTGGACACGGATAAGTATTTGCCGACCAAAAAATCAATTGCGGGGCGCCATAAGTCCTCTCCTCTTAAATTACCTACTAAAAGTCAGAATAATGCTAATTCTATAACTAAGTAATATCAACTTCTAAAATCAAATTATGATTATGGTTGGCGTGCGATTTAAGGAAAAAGAGTATGACGCGGGTCGTTAATGAGGCAATGGCGTTTTTCTCCCTCTAGTAGTTCTAGGTGGATTTTGATATTAGTTGATGGTAAGAAGGGATAAGCAATTTTTGGCCATTCGATTAATAAAATAGCATTTTGCTGCAACGCTTCTTCTATGCCGAGCTCTTCAAGTTCTGAAATGGATTGAAGGCGGTAAAAATCATAATGGTAAATTAAGAATGTATCTGCTTTATAAGTGTGCAGTAAATTGAAGGTAGGGCTGCTGACTTGTGTATTCGCGCCGCAAAAATATCTTATTATTTCTCCGCAGAGGAAAGTTTTGCCTACTCCCAAGGATCCAGTAAACAATACTATATCTCCTGGCTTTAAGCTGCTGGCTAGGCGACGAGCAAAGCTGGTAGTCTCTTGTTTGTTATGCAAAATCATGTAGTTCTTCTAAACTCCATCTTGCTCTTGGGCAATTGCTAGTGTTAAGCAAACCTGCTTTTAATCTCTCAATGCCTGCATATGCTATCATCGCTGCATTATCCGTACATAATTCTTTAGGAGGAGCAATCAGGGTATAATTAAGCTCAGCCAGCATATTTTGTAAAATAGTTCTTAAATATTGATTAGCCGCTACTCCTCCTGCAATAACTAAATTATTTTGCTTACCACTGATCAGTTTTTCGTATGTTTTTATAGCATTAAAAGCCTTAATTCTTAATATCTCGCCAACAGTATATTGAAAGCTTGCGGCTATATCGTTAACATCTTGCTCGGTTAGCTCTTTATGGCTGGCAATTAAAAGCCTTAGCGCTGTTTTTAGCCCTGAAAACGACATATCACAATTTTGTTGATTGATCATAGGCTTTGGCAGATTGTACCTAAATTGATCACCTAATCGTGCTTTATTCTCAATTGCTTGTCCTCCAGGAAATCCTAGTCCCAGCATTTTTGCTGCTTTATCAAAGGCCTCTCCTATTGCATCATCTAGGCTTTGCCCTAATATTTTATATTTTCCTAATTTTTCTACTGCCACAAATTGACAATGCCCTCCAGAGGCAAGTAGCAGCAGGTAAGGATAAGGGCAGGTTGTTACCAGCCTAGTAGTTAGAGCGTGTCCTTCAAGGTGATTAATAGCGACAAAGGGCTTTTTTAAAACGCTGGCTAAACTTTTGCCAAAACAAAAGCCAACTATTAAGCCGCCAATTAATCCTGGACCAGCGGTGGCAGCGACCGCGTCAATTTGAGATAAATCTACCCCTGCTTTGCTG
>CAZMMN010000009.1:0-18864 GCA_964567405.1 uncultured Rickettsiaceae bacterium
CGAACCCACGTGGCCAGCTTGGAAGGCTGGAGCTCTACCATTGAGCTACACCCGCGTATATCCTTGGGTGGTGGAGGGAGTAGGATTTGAACCTACGAACGCTTACGCGGGCAGATTTACAGTCTGCTGCCATTGACCACTCGGCCACCCCTCCGAAAAACTGACGCACCTCATGAACAAGCTAACCTATCATAAAGCGCCGCAAAGCGCAATATAAATTTAAGCGATCAATTAATCTCCCTAAAAACTACAACTGATCATTTAGCTAAGCTTCAATTGCTTTTACAAAAAAAGCTAAAAAATCTTTGAGTTGTAAACTTCTATAATAAATAGTACCTTGTGTCAAGGACAAATTGGCATACTATATGAATAATAACTCACCAAGGAAACAATCAACCAGTTTTAATGGCAAATTCTCAAGATCTCGCTCTACTTCTAATAAGAATTCACCTTACCTGATGTATGGCAAACACTGCGTTTTAGCAGCGCTAAGCAATCCTAAACGCTACACTGAAAAAATTTTTTGCAATAATGAAGTGTTTAATGAACATTCATCTTTAATTAGCAAATATAGCCATCAAATTACATCAAATGATAAATTAGCCTCTATTATTGGTCAACAACAAACTAACCACCAAGGAATAATCGCCAAAGTAGAAAGCATTTTTATAGAAGATATCAAACAAATTGACTGCAGCAATCCTAACTGTCGCATCGCTATTCTTGATCAAGTTACGGATCCACAAAATATTGGCTCCATCCTTCGCAGCGCAGCGGCTTTTAATATCCAAACCATTATAATGCCTCGCGATAATTCGCCTGCGGAAAATGCAACAATAGCAAAAGCAGCGTGCGGCGCTTTAGAGCAGCTACAGATTATCCAAGTCACTAATTTAAAAGCTGCTATTGAATATTTAAAGAAACACGGCGTGTGGATAATTGGGCTTGCCGGTAACGCTACCCAGGCGCTGCATAACGAGTTGTTATCAGGTAAAATAGCTATCGTTCTTGGCTCAGAAGACAAAGGACTTAGAAAATTAACCCAAGAAAGCTGCGACTTTATAGTAAAAATAAATATTTCTTCAGCTATGGAAAGCCTGAATGTAGGGAACGCTGCAACGATAGCATTCTTTCTTGCATTCCAAAATACTTAGAGGAATTATTAATCGCGATGACTAGCAGAGTAATATAAATATTTTTTATTTAAAAAATTTATTGCAACCAGCCAACATCCTAGCACTAATACCGATATAACCAAAAATAGAGGAGCAAATATTGCAAAAGTAGCATCTGGCTTTACCATAAATAATAACGACTGCAATAACGCGCCAATAGATTTGCCAAAGCGTTCGCTAATTAAGTCTACCGCTACTTTTCCCTTATCGCGCAAATTTGCCTCTAAAGGAATATAAGCTAATTCTTTAGTTGGATTAAACACTGAAAAATTAGCAGATTTTGTGCAAACTATATGCGCAGTCCCTATAATTACGGCTAACACAATATATAAATATTCAGAGATAAATTTATTCATACAACTACCAAGGACAACCCAGCAAAAAAAGACGGTGCCTGTGAGTAACATAACTAAAGGAGTAACCATAGCGGCGCAGCGCCAAGACAGCTTGCGCACTATTACACTACCAAACAGCATGATAACGCTGGAAGCAATACCTACCCACTTTTGATATTCAGCAGTAAATAGAATATATTCGTGGGTTGAAGGATATAACCTTAATACCTGGGATTTCCATAAGCCATAACTCAAAGAGATAGTTATTCCATAAGAGATTATGGTGATACTTATTAGCCACAAATATCGAGAACTAAGAACTAATTTTAGACTCTCTTGAAAAGAGAGAGAATTATTCGCTATTAAACAAGATGGAGGAAAGGAATGAGACGACTTGATGCTATTGACGCTTACTCTAAATAGCGCCATACAAATTATCCCTATTATAACTATCAGCCCTGTCAGATGTTCGATGACTATCTCAGAACTAGCGTGAATAGAAACTTTTTTTAAAATCACCCCACCAACAATTAAAGAAAAATTGCCAGCTAAGCTAAACAAAGGATAGAAACGCCTCGCCTGCTCTGTTGGAATAATACTATTAGCATGCTGCCAAAATAGCAGCGACAACATAGTATTTATCCAAAGTTCCGAAAAAATATTAAATAAAGCAAGAGGCCAATTTTTATAAATTATGATAAACCATTTTAAGCGTGGTGAGTAGAGAGTTAACTGTTGATAATAATCGTGACGGGAGGAAATAAAATCAAAACCCGGATATAAACAAAATGCAAAAATTATAAAAAAAGCCAAAAAGAAAACACAAACTATATAAAATAATTTTTCCTTATCAGGAATTAACACACTAAGTTTTAAATAAAATAATGCAAAAATAAACAATGACGGTAAAACCACCCACATTTCAATAAAGCTGGCTGCTTCTGCACCTATATTGGGGACTATTAAGCTATCTTTTATAGAATGAATAAAGCTGTAGTTAAGCAGAATAAAAAAAATAAGCAGCATCATGGGCAAGAATTGACGTAACTCATTTTTCTTTACCACCCTTAATATATCAGTAATATACTTGTACATAAGCTAAGTTTAAGCAGAAAATACTCTGAACAATAAAACGAAATGACCGACACTACAATAAAAAATGATATAGATATGCTGATTCTCGGTAGCGGCTTAAGCGGTATGTTAACTGCTTTAGCTTTTGCCCAAATTGGCATAAAAAGTATTATTATAGAAACACATTCTTTAGATAGCAGTGAGTTTTTTAGCGACCTTAGAACTACAGCACTCACTCCATTTTCTAGAGAGTTTTTAGAACATATAGGATTATGGCAGGAAGTAGAGACTATCAGCGCTCCAATCCTAGATATTTATACTGTAGATAACAAGGCTCCGCAAATATTGCATTTTTATTTAAAAGACTATAACGAGCTATTAGGAAATTCAAATCATTTAGGATATATAGTAGAAAATGCTTTGCTAAAAAGAATGTTGCTGGCAGCAGTACAAAAAAACAATTTAATTGCGCTGATTGACAATTGCAATTACCGACACATAAAAAGCTTAGAAGACAGCAATATTGTGCAATTAAGCAATAATGAATTAATTAATTGCAAGTTATTAGCAATATGCGATGGACATAAATCTAAGGCTCGTCATTACTATTTTTGTGCTAAAATTGAAAAATATTATCGGCAAACCGCCCTCACCTTCAATATTGAACATGAAAAAGCCCATGAAGGAACAGCGATGGAACATTTTATGCCTTCAGGTCCGTTCGCTGTTTTGCCTCTTAGAACTCAGCATCATTCATCGGTAATATGGACTGTCAAAGACAGTGAAAGCGAATTACTACTAAGCTTACCGCAAAAAGAACTGGAATATTTAGTACAAAGGAATTTGGGAATATTTTTAGGAAACAGCAAAATTAACGGTAAGATTACGAGCTTTCCTCTACAGGCGAGGCTTACAGATAGATATTATCACAATCATATTGTGGTATTGGCAGACAGCGCGCATATTATCCATCCTTTGGCTGGGCAAGGATTAAATCAAGGCATTAAGGATATAAAAGCGCTGGCAGAACTAATTCAAGATAACGGAATACATAAACTAACTCTAGAAAAATACCAACAACTAAGAGAACGAGATAATATGGCAATGTATCTCCTTACCGACAATTTAAATAAAATCTTTTCTAATGATTCTAGTCTATTGCACTTTTTCAGAAGAATTGGTTTATCAGCAATCAATCGCTCAGACTCGATCAAAGAACAGCTAATTAAATATGCTATAGGCAAACGATGAACTTAACATTCCTGAGCTTAGTAATAAACTTTCTCTTTCCTTTACGCTGCCTATCATGCAGCGAGTTTATTGCCATTCCTAACGCTTTTTGCGCGGAATGCTGGCAAAAATTCAACTTCATAGCCAAGCCTTATTGCAACTTATGCGGAAGCATGTTAGCAATTAATATTCAGGAGGTGAGCCAATGCGGACAATGCCTTGCCTACCCTCCCCCTTTTGCCTCTTGTCGCAGTCTAATAAAATTCGATGAACACAGCAAAAAGATTATTCATGCTTTTAAATATTATGATAAAACCATATTAGCTAAACTATTTGCTAATCTCTTATTGCAAAGATACACTGACCACTTTAGCGCAGTAGATATTATAGCCCCTGTTCCCATGAACAAACTCAAGAGATTATTTAGATTGTATAATCATTCTCACATCCTTGCCAAGGAAATCGCTTACTTAATGAAAAAACCTTTATATCCGGACTTATTGATAAAAACTAAATGGACTAAGCCTCAATCTGCATTATCAAAATCAGAGAGAGAAAATAATTTAGCAAACAGCCTGGAATTTAACTCCAAATATAATATTAACAATCATTCCATTCTTTTAGTAGATGATGTTTTAACTACCGGCACCACCATAAAAAAATGCTCTATTATGCTAAAAAACTCAGGAGCTAGCGCCGTACATGTTTTCACGATTGCCAGAACCTAGTCGGCAGAACTGTTTTCAACATGCTTGACAATATAGAAGCTTTATACTAGGAGTAAGAAACCATAAAACAATAGCAATATGACAAAAAAGGTCTTTAATAACAATGTTATAGGAGCATTCCTGGGGACAATTGTGGAATATTATGACTATACCCTATATGGATTTTCTGCAAACATCATTGCGGCAAAGTTTTTTCCCGCTTCTGATGGTTTAACTAACTTAATTAATGCCTTCGCTATCTATGGAATAGCGTATTTTTCTAAACCAATTGGCTCACTAATTTTTGGCTATATAGGAGACCATTATGGTCGCAAATTATCCCTTAACATTACTATTATTGGGATGGTAATCCCAACAATGATTATAGGAATGTTGCCCGATTATTCCACGCTAGGCGGTTGGAGCACTTTAATTCTAGCAGGGTGCCGTTTACTACAAGGTATATTTGTGGGAGGAGAGTATGACGGTGCAGCAATTTTTGTAATAGAGCACCTAGGCAAGAAGCGGCGCTTCATGGCTTCTTGTCTAACGCGATCTACAGGCGCTATAGGATTACTACTAGGAATTAGCGCCACTAATTTTTTTAATGCTCATATTTTTCCTCAATGGGGCTGGCGCATTCCCTTTTTGCTTAGCCTACCGTTTTCATTAATTACTCTATATTACCGTACCAAATTTGAAGAAACCCCAGACTTTAAGCAGACACAAAATCAGATAATTACAAAAACGAGCGTGGCATCGATGATAAATAGACAATGGGCTACTATCGGAACAATAGCATTACTGGCAGGCAGCGCAGGCGTAACTTACCAAATCGGCATTATTTTTATGAAGCAATATCTACCTCTCGTTCTCCCGCCAACAAGTTTTATAATTAGTATATTTTCCATATTACTAGTATTATGTTTTGGCATATCTATGCCAATTGCAGGGTGGCTTGCTGATAATTTTTCTCCTTTTAAAATTATTAAATTTAGCGCACTGGGAACCATTATCAGCACAATTTTAATAGCTATAGCCATTAGCTATCAAATGACCAACTTAGCTCTCGCTTCCTGCTTATTGCTTGCAGCCTTTATAGCACCGTTTAATGGACTAGGACATGGCATCTTCATTACAGCTTTTCCAATTTATCAGCGCTTCCAAGGAATTAGCTTAGGTCACGCCATTGGCTCCACATTAATGTCTGGGACTGCTAACTATGTATGTTTAATGGGCATGCGCTCATTAAACCTCCCTCTATTTCCTCTTATATATTTATCCTCATTTGCTTTTCTAGGATACTTGATATACAAACTCTTTAACAACAAATATAAAACTATTAGTACTAAAAATAGATAAACCTTATCACTCAAAACAAAATGAAAAAACAAGAGAAATTATACATTTCTTTATGCAGCTTATTTGTAATGCTAGTGGTAGTGAGTAACTTAACTAGTCAAAAATTTGTTTATTTAAAGCTGGGATCAATTCATACATTCGAAATGTCCGTAGGGGTTATTTTCTATCCTGTTACATTTTTTATTATTAATCTAATTACCGAATTTTACGGAAAAACTCAGGCAAAATTCACTGTTCAATTAGCCGTCATCATAAATATTACTGCTGCTTTAATAGTAACTATTATGAACCAGCTAGAGGCTACTAACTGGTCAAAAGTAGATAATATTATCTTTAATAAAGTTTTTGGGGTTTGCGGAATAACTTTGATTGGCTCTATTATTGCCAGCTATACTGGGCAGCTAATTAACATTAAGCTTTATTTGTGGCTTAGCAAAATGACTAACCACAAATATTTATGGATTGGCAGCGTTAGCACTGTGGTTGCTTTGCTAGCAGATACTAGCATCGTCATTATTTTTGTGGCAACTTTCAGCAAAGCCATCGACCCAGCCTATGTATTGCCGTTAATTTTTCATAGTTACTTATTCAAGCTGCTTATTGCTATCTGCGTTACTCCTTTATTTTACTCCACAGCTTACTTAGTAAAAGCTAAACTATCGCGTTCTAATTCTTGCTAGAATTGAGGTAAGCTTCAATAACCTCATGAATATCGCCGTCCATACAAATTCTGCCTTTGTCCATCCATATTCCTCGGTTACATATATCGCGCATCAAATTAACCTCATGCGAAGAAAGCACCATTATTTTTGTTTGTTCAATAAGTTTCATCGAGCGCTGTCTTGCTTTCTCAATAAAACTTGCATCACCGGCGCCAATCATCTCATCCATAATTAAAATATCAGGAATCACCGAGGTGGCAATAGTATAAGCTAAACGCACATACATACCTGTAGAATAAGTACGCATAGGCAGGTCAATATATTCGTTAAGCCCTGAAAACTCCAATATCTCAGGGATTTTATCTTTAGCTTCCTTAACGCTCATTCCCATAAAAACACAACGCATGATTATATTATCATAGCCGCTACTTTCTGGATCCATACCCATATGAATATCAGTTAAGGAGGAAATATACCCTTCCGTTTGCATCTCTCCTTCAGTAGGTTCATATATACCTGAAAGTAACTTTAATAGTGTGCTTTTGCCTGCCCCATTATGCCCAATAAGCCCTACCTTATCTCCAGGTTTTATAGCAAGATTTATGTTCTCTAATGCTTTAATATAAATGTTTTTCTCCAACGGATGCAACCTACCGCCAACTTTATTAATTAACTGATTGCGAATAGAACGAGTACGAGCATTATATATAGAAAATGTAACGCTAGCATTTTTTAACCTAATAAAGACCATGGCTAATTTCTATTAATTACAACCAATAAACAATTCGACAGCGAAACCTGCTAAATAATGGAAAAGCTATTAGCCAGACCAGAATGGAGTATATTACACCTGCTAGCCAATAAGAGCCTGCAACATTGTGATTTAGCAGAGGCTCACGACACAAGGATAAAAATACCGCAAAAGGATTAAGAATTAAGTAGCAACCGAATTTTTCTGGCAGCAACTCAATTTTCCACATTACTGGACTAATATAAAATATAATCTGTAGAAGGCTTACCACAATATTTGGAAAGTCGCGAAAGCGCAAGCCAATTATTGATACAAGCATCACTACCGCTAGTAAAAACAAGCAAGTAAGGATAAAACCACAAATGCTAAGTAAAAAATTCAATAAGCCAAATGGCATATTACACACCAACCATATTGGTATTAAAACTAACAAATTATGACCTAATATAATGATATTTCTAACAAATAATGCATTAACGTAAGCGAGCTTAGGGATATCAAGCTCTTTTAAATAGCTTGCCGAGCTGATATATACGTTTACCCCTTCTATTAGGCAAGTTGACATATAATTCCAAATAATAATGCTGCTAGCAAAGTACGGCAAATACTCCACAATTGGAATCTTTAACAAAAAAGACCAGACTAAACTTAAAGAAGCAATATTTATTGCTAATGAAAGAGTTAGCCAAAACTGACCTAATTTAGAGCGGGCATATCTCTTGCGAATATCATTAATGCCTATTAGGCAAAAGATCCGCCAATAAACAAAAGAATTAATGAAGTCCTTCTCGCCCTTAAGCAAGTCATTCTTAAAACTTCTCTCCATAAACACCTTAATTGTAGGTTATGTTATCGCTATTAACAGATTTATGAACTATGGAAGTAATCTTATCAATAGCCTTAAAACCAAGATACACATTAATACGCTCTATTATTAGATCTTGACAAAACATCAGCTCGCACGACAATGGCGCATCTTCTGCCTGTACATGTAAAATATTTACCTTCTTTCTATTTTCTATTATAGAAGATACCCTTAAAGGAATGGTACGATCACAAAATTTACCCCCCGCAATCGTTGACCAATTTATTATAATCTCAACAAACCATGGATTAACTCCAGCAAGGAGCTTTCTAATAATTGCATCAATATCATCTGAAAGCCGTTTCATCTAGCAAAGCTAATTAAAATACTCATTACTACTAGCGCCGATAAAATGATGGAGAGACCAGGAAAGTACAAAGCGTTAATTGCTAGCAACATTAATACAAAATTACCTATCATTATTCTTTTAACAACTTCCCTATGAGGCATACCCTTTTTTAAAGCCTTTTGGAAAAAATGCTTTAAATGAGGTTGCCATATTTTTTCTTTATTAGCCAATCTAATTAATATTGTCAGCCCTCCATCCGCCAAATAATAAAGAGAGGCAATAATAGCGGAGAGGAATAAACGCTCGTTAGAAGCAGCAATAAAAATCAAACACAAACCTATTAAAAAGCCAATACTAATAGTACCCACATCCCCCATAAATATGCGAGCAGGATACCAATTAAACACTAAAAATCCAACAGCAAAAGCTAAAATAATAGTATTAATAACTATTATAAACTGACTATTGATTATAATCTCAGATTTTAAATAGCACAGTATTAGCATGGTAATTGACAGATGAATAGATTCTATACATGTAATTCCATCGGCGCCATCTAAAAAATTATAAATATTTAAAAAGGTTGTTAAGCATATAGTAGCTAAAATAAAGTCAACTGGTGCTGGAAATAACTGGTGAAACAAAGAAGATGGAAACAGCAATAACAAAAGCGCAGCTGCCGAACAACTTAGATGAGTTATTAATCTTACAAAAACGGAGATAGCTTTTAAATCATCCAAAAAAGACACCGAAGCAATCAACAGAAAAATAGACATTATCTTGAAAGCTTGCATTAATGAATGAAAGCCAAATAAATATTCAATGGTGGTATAACCCAATAACGTTAATATTACTAATGATAAACCACCTCCACGAGGCGTAATATTATTATGAAGACGTCTAGTGTCGGGAGCATCTACTATACCCAGCGCCGCTAATCTAGTAATTAGCACTTTTGTCATTAAGATGGAGCTGACCAAGGTTACAATAAATAATAAGCTAAGTTCAAATAAATAATCCATGCCTAATTCAGATTTAACGTCATCACATTATCAACTATTCACTAACTAATAAAAAGAATAATATAATTATGCTAAGAAGAAAATACTAGAGTAAATATTGTAAAATAGTTGGCAATTTACTATTGTATTTTAATTCTAGATCAGTCATAGTAGCTTGGATAGAGAAGAAATTAGGATAGAATTATATACGCTAACCGTGTTTAAAGTAAAGATTCAGTCACAAAAGAACTTGATAATATTATTTAGAAAATTAAGCCTCCTATATCGTTGGGAGTAATTATTTATATCAAATGAAGAGGTAATCTTGCCACATATTACTTACCAGCAGTTAGGCTATTTCAATAATTACTCAGTCTTGCGGTTGTTATTAACATATGTTTCGCTTTTATTGTTTATTAGCCTCACTGTCTTTTCTTCGGTATCAATCAGTAATTACATCAATGACAGCATGTCTATTACTGTCGCAAGTCCAACTCCCATATCAAAAGATGAAGAGGAAGACATACCACAAATTACTTCCTTGGCAGTAAACGTTAAAAAAGGCGATAATTTAAAGCATCTCCTTAAAAGACAAAATTTACCCAGTAAGGATATTCAGCAGATTACCAAACTCGCCAAAGCTAATAACTTGGCTTCATTGCAAGTCGGGCAGCAAGTTACCTTTGATTATGAGCTTAAGATAATTGAAGATAATGATAAAGATTTAGCTACTGAGAGTCGTACTTTAAACAAAATTACCATTAGACTAAGCAAAACCGAACGTATAGAAATCTTACGCACGGAAGGTGAGTTTGTCGTCAAAAATACCTTAGCACCATTAAGCAAAATAATTGCTAAATCTTCTACTGTAATTAATGCCAACTTTATTTCCTCGTTAAAAGCTTTGGGAATCTCTGATAATAATATTATTGATCTGATAAATTCTTACAGTTATCAAATTGACTTCCAAAGACAAATTCAACCAGGGGATACTATAACGATTATAACTGAAAAATTTGTAACTCCTGACGGAGCTTTATCACATTATGGTAAAATTTTATACGCCTCGTTAAATTTATCTGGTAAGAACTACAACATTTATCGTTACCGCAATAGCAAAGAGGAAGATTATACTTTTTTTTCAGAAAACGGCAAAAGCGTAAAAAGAAGCTTGCTGAGAACGCCATTAAATATTATCCGAGTTTCTTCTCACTATGGCAAAAGGATTCATCCAACCCAAGGTTTCACTAAAATGCATAAAGGCGTAGATTTTGCCGCCCCTGTTGGAACCCCAATTTACGCTGCTGGCAATGGAGCAATTACGGAAATTGGGTGGAAGTCAGGATATGGTAAATTTATCCAAATCAAGCATAGCCCTACTCTATCTACTTCTTATGCTCATGCTTGCAGCTTTGCTAAAAACTTGCAAGTAGGCAGTCATGTAAAGCAAGGACAAGTTATCGCTTATGTAGGCGCTACAGGTAGAACTACTGGGGCACACCTACATTATGAAGTAAAGATTGACGGAAAAAATGTTAATCCAATGTCGATAAAAACAACGGCAACTGTTGAATTTTCAAGAAAACAATTTACTAAATTCAAGTTATTTAAAGATAAAATTCAGACTTTACTCGCCCAGCTTGATAATGATGTAGAACTTGCTGAAGCTGACTTTAATATAAACTAATTTTATTTATACTTCTTTATTTGAATATTTGGGCAAGAGCTAGTAGTGACAAAGCGAGGAATGGGGCACATTTTAATGCACGTGAACCCCACAGCTGTAGATAATACGACAACGCCAACTTTCCAAGTAAAACGAGTGTATCTAAAACTCGCCCTCCCTTTATCATCTATAACTCCTAAAAATAAAAAAGTATATTTTTAGATGCTAACAATAATACTCGCTCTAGTCTTAATTAGTTTAATTTTCGCTCCTCTTGGCTGTATCAGCCTGTGGAAAAGATATATTTACTTTGGCGATGGGCTAGCGCATGCCAGCTTATTAGCAGGCGGCATAAGTATAGTAGCGGGACTGCCAATATTTCTCAGCGGTCTAATTATAGCAATTATTTTTGCTATTTTAGTATTTTACCTCAAAGATACTTCCGATAATAATTTAGCAGTCAGTTTAGTATCTAGCTTAATGTTAGCAACAGCATTAATTATCGCACATTTAAATCCAGCTAGCGTTAATATTAATAATTTATTATTTGGGGATATAATCTCAGCAAATAATGAAGATATATTGATACTGACTATTGCCCTAGCTTTAGTAGTAAGTTTGATAATCATTTTTCACCAGAAAATCTTGATCATAGCACTTAACCGAGATATCGCAAAGACTTTAGGAATAAGAGTAGTAGAAATAGAATTATTGTTTTTAATAGTCTTATCGTTGGCTATACTTGCAACTATTAAAATAGCCGGATCATTGCTAGTAACCAGCATCTTACTTATTCCTGCAATGAGCGCCAGGGTAGTTGCCCGCACTCCACTGCAAATGATTATAGTCGCAGTGGTTATTTCATTAGCTTGTAACTTACTTGGCGCTTACGCTTCACTGTTGTTGGACATTCCAGTCGCAGCAGCAATTATTGTTAATAACTGCCTAGTGTATTTTTTAGTTAAGTTGTTATATCCTCAAGCAACTAATTAGAACCCTCTGTCCCGATTACTACATCCTTAATACCGCGTAAATACGAACTTTTAGCAATTAGCTGCGGATTTTTTTGACCATTTAAATTTATTAAAATCAACCGATTATAACCTTTCCTATATTCATTTTTAAAATCAAACACCGTTCCTATAACTACTAGTTGCTTCTTTTTTATCTCTTCTTCAAATAATTTCATTGCCGTACTAACTTGATTGTGTACGTTCTGAATCACGCCTTCCCTTGCCGTAATACCAACTGGCAAGTCTATAGTAGCAAGCTCCTGCTTTATAGCTTTAGGCTTATGCCTATAATCGCTCAGCGCAGCTTCTACTGCCCCGCAACCAACATGTCCTATAATTAACAGAACAGGTGTATGCAAATATTGTACTCCATACTTTATTGAGCCTATTGATGTATCAATTTGATTGCCAATATTTCTAATAAAAAATAGATCATTAGTCGGGGTCTCATCTATATTGACGCTTTGCACCCGCGAGTCAGAGCAGCTCACTACCGTAGCGCGCGGAGTTTGGCTAGTTTGTATAGTATCTAGTTTCAAGCTAAACTGACTTGCCACTCCTTTAGCATTATCGCTAAAAACATTTTGCAGCAATCCTCTAGCTTGTTCTTGCATTTGCTTGCCAACCATAGCATCTTGATGAGCAAAAACATTACCAGTGATAGACAGAAAAAGAATGATAAGAAAGTTTTTCATATTATGTTTCCTATATTTTATTTATACCAACGCCCCAAAATATAAATTTCATATTTATGAAAACTTAACAAGAATTATTATTTGCTAACATTAAAATTTATTGATGGTGTAACTCTTATGAGACATGCTATGAAGCATGATCAGCTATCTTGTTTTATAGTAAAATCTTTAACCTTAACACCGCCTGATTCAGGTAAAACAAGTATACACTCACTCTTTTTTATCAGCCATATTTAAAGGATGGCATTCTTCAAGCGTCTTTTTCAGGTGAACAGTTTGCAGATGAGTATAAATTTGAGTGGTACTAATATCGCTATGCCCTAGCAATTCTTGGATTACCCTAAGATCCGCCCCTCCTTGCAACAGATGGCTAGCAAAACTATGTCTTAAAACATGCGGAGAAAGATTAATGCTTGAATCAAGACCTGCTCTGATTGCAGCTTGCTTTAATAGTAATGCAGCTTTTTGCCTAGTCATGTAGCCAAATCTTGAGTCAGCCGGAAATAAATATATAACGCTTTTGGGGTACTTTTTACTTATAAAGTTTTCACGGACTTTTAAGTAATCATTTACACTCTTTACCGCTTCTTGGCTAATTATTACCGTCCTTTCTTTATTTCCTTTACCCATAATGGCAAAGACCTTCTGCACTTGTTTGCCGTCTGAGTAATCATTGAGCAAAATATCCCCTAGCTTCAAGCTTACTAATTCTGATATCCTAAGACCACTAGCATATAGCAAATGGATTATCGCCTTAAGTCTTAGATCTTGTGGCTTCTCTGAATTCTCCTCACTAACCGCTTTTAATAAGGAGTTTATTTGCTCAATTGATAATATAGTCGGCAATTTATTGTCGCATTTAGGCAAGTTAATGTCTTTTGCGGGGTTATAGAGGATATAATTTTCGCTAATCAAAAAATCATAATAATTTTTGATAGTTGAGATCTTACGATTAATAGAACGTGCCTTGAGATTGTTGCTTGCCAGCTGCTTAATGAATGCTTGAATATCTAAGCTAGAAACGTTTAATTCCAGCAAATTGCTTTTTAGGAGAAAAGAGGCGAAGTCTTTTAGGTCGCACTCATAACTAATAAGAGAATTTGACGCTATTCCTCTTTCTGAGACCATCATTTCAAGGAATTGTTCTATAAATTCCATGATATATACTCGTCTCCTAATTTTTCATTTACTATAAGTATATAATAAGTTATGAATTATACAATAACGATAGGATAAAACCCAACCGCTACAATAGAGAGATTTAATAGCGTTTTGCTTAGCCAGACTTAGATTAGTTACTGGTCTGCCACTTTATGACTTTTATTCCGCAGCATTACTTCTTTCTGAACAAACGCTGGCAGAGAAACGCCTGCAGCTGCAATAAGCTTAATCACCCTATCTGTAGGCTGCGCTCCAATGTTCAACCAATATTCAATCCTATCAACTTTTAATACTACGCGATTTTTATCTTCCTGTGGCAAAAGAGGGTTATAAGAACCTACTTTCTCAATAAAACTACCATCTCGCGGAGAATTTACATTTGCTACCACTAGCCTATAATAGGGACGTTTTTTTGCGCCGCCTCTGGCGAGACGAATTTTTACAGTCATATCTTAAATCTTACTTAATTTTTTCTTCTTTAAATGGGACATGTTTTCTCACTACCGGATCATACTTATTGAATGACAATTTCTCAGTTTTTGTCTTAGGATTACGTTTTTTTACTAAAAAAAACCCTGTGCCTGCTGTGCTAACAAGCCTTACTAATACATTTTTCTTATTTTTCTTAGACACCAACTCACCATTTATTAAAGAAATTTTCTCTAAAATTATTCATAAGATATAAACATAAGTTAGAAACTAGTCAAGAATATAATAAATTCTCCTCATATTTTTAATAATTTTATATGGGATGTTGCCTTCTATAAGATGGCTCATCGCTGCCTGTTTTTTTGTAATCCTCTTCTATAGTCATTAATTTTCGCTTTTCCGGCTCTTTAGTCTTAGCAGCATTATTATTTTCAACCTTCGCTTTGTTAGAATGCTGCTTGTCCTCATTATTTTTTGGTGCTTCTGGATACTGCGGACATCTATATTTTGTAAGCTCTTTTCTAGCTTCATTTAACATAGATTTTATTTGCGCTAATTCTTTTTGTAGCTCTTCAGCGTCTATATGTTTTTGCTGCTTTAACTTCTTGTTAGTTTCCACTAAAGATGGATAATTATCATCATTATTACCAGTTTTCGCTGAGGATCGATGACGATCAATTTTTTGCCTGTTTTTCCTTTGATTATCTTGCTTGAGCATATCTACATAAATTTGTCGGTTTTGCAATGAGGCAGGCAGCTGCTCATCTTCCCCTATCTCCTCGTCTTCTTCATCAAAATTTTCTTCTCTCACATTTTTCTTAGCAATATTTATATATTTCTTATTATACACGGGACGCCGCTTGCCTCCCGCAAAGCCTTTAGTATCTATATATTTATTATTGGCAGACTTCTTAAAATATTCTTTAAAACTATCTGCGCAGCTAGTTAATAATAAACTCAGCACCATAATGAAAAGCAGCTTATATATAGACATAACCAATTATTAGCTAAATAATCTTAAAGTAATGGCATACAAAATCCCTAGTTGCAACAACCATTAGAACCGGAAAGCCTATATTAGCTTATTATTTTTTCTACTGTGTCAGCTAAGATTTTACTGCCATCATTTTTTCTTTTTAATAAGTTATTAGCAGCTTGTTGCAGTAAAGAGCGATTATTTATGATTTCTAACAACTGCCTAGCAAGACTGTCAACAGTAAGAGAATTTTGCTCAATGCACCATCCAGCTTGGCTGCGCTGAATAGACATAGCATTATATAATTGATGATTATCCATAGCAAAAGGATAAGGAATTAAAATAGCCGGCAACCCAACTGCGGATAACTCAGCTATGGTAGACGCCCCTGATCGTGAAATTACTAAATGATGGTTAGAGTAATACTCACTTATATTAGGAAAAAATTCGGCTAATTGATAAGAAACTCCTATTTCTTCATAGACATTAATAATTAATTGTGCATCTTGCTGTCTGGCTTGCTGGGTAATATGCAACCTTAATGAAGGTTGGAGATTTTTTAATATCTTTAGGCTTTGAGGAATAAGGGCAGAAAAAATAGCTGCCCCTTGGCTGCCCCCAAAAATAAAAATCTTAAAAAGATCGTCATTAAAGTCAATTTCCCTTGTTAAGTTTCTAATATGCTGGCGAATTACCTCACCGCTAAATATTACCTTACTGCTATAACAAACATCTACATTTTTAGTGTCTAAATAAGAAAGGCTTACTTTTTTGGCAAATTTTAAAAAAAATTTATTAGCCCTACCCAAAAAACAATTTTGCTCATGAATAATGATAGGTATGCGAAGCAATATACTTGCAAGCAAAGGAGGAAAAGTAGCATACCCACCAAATCCTACGAGAATGCTAGGTTTTAACTTACGGAGCAGCAAGACTGATTTAATGATTAAAATAAGGTTAGCAAGAGCAAAACGTAATTTCCCTATAAGATTTTCGCGGCGTAATCCAAAATTTAATATATGTCCAGTAAGGTCTAAATTATCACTTAAATATTTAGCACATCTATCATCTGTAACTAAATGAAGCTCATAGCCGCGCTTAACCAGCTCCTCGGCCAACGCAACTGCAGGAAAGAAATGCCCGCCAGTCCCCCCGCCAGCAACTATTATTTTTTTTGGCATTGTGATTATGTTTGTCTTGGTAAGTTAAATATCAATATTCTGAAACTTATATCTACTTAAAGAAGTCCTTTTATGGAGTAATCCAAGCAATATCCCCATTGCTAAGCTAATTGCCAATGTAGAAGAACCACCATAACTAATGAAGGGCAAAGTCATACCTTTAGTCGGCAGCAGATTTAGAGTAACCCCAATATTAATGACTGATTGAATGCCAAATTGACCAATAATGCCAGCAGCAGCTAACTGGGTAAATTTATCTGGTTCATGAACTAACTTAAATAAAACCTTCAATACCATAAAAGCAAAAGTCCAAATAATTACTAAACAAACAATCGCCCCAAACTCCTCACCTGCCACCGCAAAAATAAAATCACTATGTGAATCCGGCAAAATTTGCTTAACCGTTCCCTCACCAGGTCCGCATCCATACATCCCTCCATGCTCAAACGCCATTATCGACTTGCTAACTTGATAATTTTCTACTGTTTCTGGGTCGAGAAAGCTATTTATTCGCTGACTAACATGCGGCAACCAAAAATAAGCGCCAACAGTCCCAAGGACGCTCATTAAAACTATCAGCGCTATCCAAAATAAAGGCATGCCAGCTACAAATAACTGCATACCAAAAACAGCAGTAAGCATCACAAACATACCAAAATCAGGCTGCATAATCAAAAATAGGCAAATAAAAGCATAAATTATTGAGCTAGTATAAAATCCTGGAAATTTGCCTTCAAATTTTAGGGATAATAACCATCCAACCACCACCTCAAAGAAAGGCTTAATAAATTCTGAGGGCTGCAGCGAAAATCCTAAAATATTAATCCAGCGTGTCGCCCCTTTAACTTCATAACCATAAAATTTTACCATGATTAGCAACCCAACATTGATTGCTAAACCCAGAATAGAAATTCTCTTTAACCATTTCTTTTCCAAGCAGGAAAAAACTATAATCAATATCAAAGAAATTATTAAATAGATTATCTGCCGAGAGACAAAATAACGATCGTCTAACCCTATCCTAGCTGCTACCGCGGGGCTAGAAGTAGTAACCAAAATAAAACTGAATATAAATAGGATTACTACCGCAATAATTAAGCCTTGATCTACATTACGCAGCCATAATTTAAGATAATTATTGCGCTCGCCCATAGCAACTTATAATGAATGAGTTAATATATCCGCAAGATTTTAGCTTAGAAAACAACAAAGCTTCAACGGATACACTTTAATTTTTGTTATTATAACTAGAGCTTAAGCTTTAGCAAGATTATTTTCAAATTGGATAATATGCTTAAATCTGCTATAATATATAGCAATTAAATGGTTAAATTAGCACTAGTATTTTAATGTTCAAAAATTTTTGTTTGCTCATATTTTTATTGCCCATGCTTTCTAGTTGTTTGCCGGTGATTTTTGGCGGCGCTGCTGCTTCTACATTAGCGGTAGCAAAAGATAGGCAAATTGGCGAGACAATCGATGACGTTAAAATAGCAACAGCTATTAAAGCAAGTTTAATGAAAAATGACTTCAAAAAACTATACGCGAAAGTTCATATTGAAGTCATACAAGGTAGGGTTTTGCTTACCGGAACAGTAGAAAACGAAGAAGATATAATGCGAGTTGTACAAACAGCCTGGGAAAAAAACGGGGTTAAGGAAGTAATAAGTGAGCTGCAAACAGATAAAAACAGCAATAGCTTTAATCTTTATCAATATATGAAAGACAGCCTAATCACTAGTCAAATTAAGTCTAGGACATTTGGCACCCATGAGATCAAATGGGTTAATTATACGGTATTAACTCTTAATAATGTAGTATATTTATTTGGAATTGCTAGGACAGAAGAAGAGTTAGAAAAAGTAACTAATATCGCGGCAAAAATAAAGGGAGTAGAAAAAGTAATTAGCCATGTTAAGGTTAAAGAAGACAATTCCCCTAATTAACCGCTAACTCTATTTAGCCTCAATTCTTTATACTAAGCAATCAGTAGATATATGAGCCGGCAAATTTACATTAAAAATTTATTGCTGCTTTTCCTCAGCATCATACTAATTAGCTGCGACAAGCAAACACTGCTTTATTCTAAACTCTCAAAAGAAGATCGCCACAACATTCACTACCAAGGTCATTATAAAGTCGGCAAGCAATATCAGCTTAACGGCAAAACTTATACTCCAGCTCACAACCATACATATAGACAAGTAGGGATAGCTTCATGGTACCGTAGCGGCAAGAAAACAGCTAATGGCGATAAATACAATAAATCTATGCTAACAGCCGCTCACGGCA
>CAZMMN010000010.1:0-18194 GCA_964567405.1 uncultured Rickettsiaceae bacterium
AATTACCTATCATTTAAGTTTGATTCCAGCGCGCTGGCAGATCTACCGGCACCGTGTCCCTATGCTGAGATATTTGTTTATTCCAACGTTTTTGAAGCTATTCACTTGCGTGGTGGCAAAGTAGCGCGGGGCGGAATTAGGTGGTCGGATAGAGGAGAGGACTATCGCACCGAGATACTTGGACTCATGAAGGCGCAGATGGCTAAAAATGCCGTAATTGTTCCTGTGGGATCCAAAGGAGGGTTCTTTGTTAATATAAACAAAGATATTCTTACGGTTCAAGAATATAATCAGCAAGTTATTGAATGCTATAAAAATTTCCTCCGGGGATTATTGGATATTACTGATAATATAATTGAAGGAAAGGTTACTCACCCGCAAAATACGATTATTTATGATAGTGAAGACCCGTATTTAGTAGTAGCTGCGGATAAAGGGACTGCCGCTTTTTCAGACTATGCAAATCAAGTTTCTGCAGAATATAGATTTTGGCTTGGTGATGCCTTTGCTTCTGGTGGATCTAGCGGTTATGATCATAAAAAGATGAGTATTACAGCCAAAGGTGCCTGGATTTCCGTGCAGGAGCATTTCCAGCGTATGAAGGTCGACGTTCAGCGTGATCCTATTACGGTAGTAGGGGTAGGGGATATGTCAGGAGATGTATTTGGCAATGGGATGCTCCGTTCAAAAGCAATTAAATTAGTGGCTGCTTTTAATCACCGGCATATTTTTATTGATCCAAGCCCCGATCCGAATGCTAGTTTCGATAAACGTTTACGTTTGTTCAAGCTTCCTAGTTCGAGCTGGGCAGACTACAACCATAACTTAATATCCAAAGGTGGTGGGGTGTTTGAGCGCAGTGCCAAATTAATTTTATTATCTTCAGAAATCAAAAATTTATTAAATATTACTAGCAACCAACTAGCTCCTGAAGAATTAATAAGATCCATCTTACAAGCACCGGTAGATTTAATATGGAACGGAGGCATAGGCACTTATGTCAAGGCTTCTACCGAGGCGCACGCGGATATAGGCGATAAAGCAAATGATCTTACGCGGTGCGATGCAATAGAGGTTAAAGCAAAAGTGATTGCCGAAGGAGGTAATCTTGGAGTATCACAGCTAGGCAGGATTGAGTACAGCAAAAATGGTGGCAACATTAATACGGATTTTATAGATAACTCTGGGGGGGTAGATTGCTCCGATCATGAGGTTAATATAAAAATTGCTTTGAATCAAGCAGTGGTAAAGGGTAAATTAACTTTGGAAGAGCGTAATAAGCTATTGTTAGAGATGACCAGTCAAGTTGAAAGACTGGTTTTAATGGATAATTACAAACAAACCCAAGCAATAACTATCAGCCAGCTATCTCCTGCTTTAACGGTAGAGATGTACTGTCATCTTATTAATGATCTAGAGCAAGAAAAGAGACTGGATCGCAAAGTAGAATTTCTGCCTAACCAAAGTGAACTTACTCGAAGAATAGTAGCGAAAGAAAGGATGACAAGACCTGAGCTGGCTATCTTGCTTTCCTACAGTAAGATGGCAGTATATCAAGAATTGTTGTCAGCTGAGCTAATTAATAATAAATATTTTGAGACCTATCTAGTTAACTATTTTCCAGCAGTTATGCATGAGAGGTTTCGTGACGAGATCCTAGTCCATCCGTTGCGGCAAGAAATCATTGCTACAATACTGACAAATAAGATTGTTAATCATATGGGAGGATTGCTAATTAACAATATAAAGCGGGATACTGGCGCAACCATAGCTGATATAGCGTGCGCATATATTATCATTTGTGAAATTTTTGAGCTAGATTTATTGTGGCTCCAGGTAGAATCATTACCAAATTCCCTAGAATTCCACATTAAAATTGATATGTTTACAGAATTGGCAAAATTAATGCGGAGGGGAATTACGTGGTTAATAAAACATTTAAAAGAGCAGTTTGATATAGTCGAAATTATCGCTGAATTTAAAGAACCAGCTCAACGACTAAGCAAAATGATAGGCAGCTTACTTGTGGGCGAGGCTAAGTCCAAGTTTGATGAGAGGCTACAAGGGTATAAATTAGTGGGAGTTAATGAGGGATTAGCTAGTGAGATTGTAGGATTGGATAATTTAGTATCAGTATTTGACATAATTCATATAACCAAGCAAACCCAAATCCAAGACATAGAGGTAGCCTCTTTATATTTTACGGTGGGTAACCTATTCAATATTGATTGGCTGCGCAAAGCTTGCGATAAGCAGATTGATGATTCTTATTGGAATAGATTGTCTATTCAGTCATTAAAGGATGATTTGTTTGCCAAGCAGCGTCAATTGCTGATTAACTTTATTAATCAATCTAAGCCAATTTTAGATATTGAGGCGTGGATGCGTGATAACTGTAAACATAGCAGTATTTATCTTGACTTTATCGCTAATATAAAATTACAAGAAAGTATCAATCTAAATATTATAATTTTAGCAAATAAAAAGTTTGAAACATTTTTATATAAACTAACATGGCAGTAGAACTTAAACAGGCAAGACTTAATAAGAATCTAACTATTGAAGATGTTGAGAGGCATCTTAATATAAAAAAGCAGTATATAATAGCGCTAGAAGAGAGTAATTACGATGTTTTGCCAGGTAAAACATATACTAGAGGTTATCTGCGCTTATACAGCCACTTCCTGGGTATAACCCTGCCAGAAAATGATGAGGAAATAAAGAAAAAAACAGTAGGGAAATTATGGCAGCTAAAAGATAACCCACAACTAGAGAGACTTTTAATTACTATTTGTACATTAATGCTTATAATCACAATTATAGGATACAATTTTTATGTAGAACATCTTAACCCTTAGTTCTTATAAAAAAGTAAATTAACATCATGCCAATAGTAACTATAAAACTGCATAATAAAAGCTTTCAATTAGCATGCAATGAGGGCGCAGAAGAACAATTATTTAACCTAGCTAAGCTTTTAAATGAGAGAATAGAAGAAGTAAAAAAAGGGAGCCCCGCGGCTTCATTTGAATTATCATTAATCATTACTGCTTTGGATTTACAAGAACAAGTTCAAATTTTATCCGCTAATAATAAAAATATAGCTGGTGAAAAAGTAGATTACGAAGAAGAAAAACTTGCGGAAACTTTAAGCACTATAGCAAGTTACCTAGAAAGCATTGCCCAAAAAATTAGTAAGTAAAATGGGTTAAATGGTTAAAATTTCCTTTTCTTTTTGTTGAATGCGGATTTCTACTTTGTGGATAAAGTCATTAGTTAATTTCTGGACTTCCTCAGAGCGGTTATGATGCTCATCTTCTGCAATTAACTTGTCTTTTTCAAGTTTTTTAAGATAGTCGTTACCGTCTCTCCGAATATTACGCAACGCTACTTTAGCTTCTTCACCATATTTATGAGCTAGTTTTACTAATTCCTTGCGACGCTCTTCGCTTAAAGGAGGGATAGTAATGCGTATTACTTGACCTTCAGAAGATGGGTTGAGTCCTAAGTTACTCTCTATTATTGCCTTTTCAATAGTTTTAGTCATCGCTTTGTCCCAGACTTGAATATGGATAGTTCGGCTGTCAGGGGTCGATAGGGTAGCTAGTTGCGATAGAGGAGTTTTGTTTGAATATGCTTCAACATGTATAGGTTCTAATAAGCTCGTGGACGCCCTGCCAGTACGCAGACCTTTTAATGAATTATCGAGCGTTTTTAGAGTATTTTCCATTTTTGTAGCTAAGTCGTGGAGTAAAGTAGTTTTATCCATATTACTAACTCATTATTATCAAATTATTGGATTTTAGTGTAGGCACCTTTACCATGTAAGACTTTGGCAAAATTGCCTCTTTCCTTAATTGAAAAAATCTTGATAGGAAGGTTATTGTCGCGAGCAAGAGCGATAGCTGCCATATCCATAACCTTAAGCTCATCTTTCAATATATCTATATAAGTAATATTACCATATTTTGTTGCTCCCGGGTTATGTGCAGGATCAGAATCATAGACACCATCTACTTGAGTGCCTTTTAGTAGTAAATCGCAATTCATTTCAATTGCTCTTAATACTGCTGCCATGTCAGTAGTAAAAAAGGGGTTGCCGGTGCCGGCAGCAAATATAACTACTCTACCTTTTTCTAAATGGCGTTTTGCCCGGCGGCGAATATATGGTTCGCATATGTTGGACATGTGAATAGCTGATACTACCCGTGTGTCAATATTTATGCTTTCCATGATATTTTGTAAGGCTAAAGCATTAATTACAGTGGCAAGCATTCCCATATAGTCAGCAACAGCTCTTTCAATGCCAAGTGAGGCATCGTTGCCTCGATAAATATTCCCCCCTCCGACGACCACTGATACTTGCATTCCAAGGTTAATGACTTCTTTTATATCTTCAGCTATGCCTTTAAGAGTTAAGTAATCATGCCCAAACTTCTGCTGCCCCATTAGGGCTTCACCAGACACCTTAAATAATACTCTTTTATACGCTAATTCGGTCATTCTATTTTTTAGTAGTTCGCGCTTCTTTACACTAATGGAACTATTATTTTTGTCAAGTATCACAGCTAAAAGACAAAGCAATGGAGGAGGCAATAAAATACTTGCTTTACCCATATTAAATTACTAAAGTTGACTTAATAATAAGGATAAATAAAGCATAATTGTGCAACAATTTGATTTAGTGGTAATAGGGAGCGGACCTGCTGGATATATAGCAGCCATAAGAGCAGCACAGCTTGGTATGAAAGTCGCTTGCGTAGAAAAAAAGCAAACCCTAGGTGGAACCTGCCTTAATGTTGGTTGTATACCTTCTAAGGCTCTTCTGAATATGTCAGAAAAATATTATGAAGCTCAGCATCATTTTGCCGGGAGTGGCATAATCGCTGCGGTAAAGCTTGATATAACGCAAATGATGAATAAAAAAAGCCAGATCGTTGCTGAATTATGCAAGGGAATAGAAGGCTTGTTCCTAAAGAATAAGGTTAGCAAGTTTATAGGTACAGGCTCTATTGTTTCTCCAAATATAGTAGGAATTAATAATAACACTGCAAAAGAGCAAATTGCGGCTAAAAATATTTTAATTGCTACCGGTTCAGAAAGCGCTAATTTGCCGAATATTGAAATTGATGAGAAATATGTTGTTTCTTCCACCGGCGCCCTAAGTCTCGCTAAGGTGCCAGAGAATATGATTGTGATTGGTGGTGGTTATATTGGGATTGAGCTGGGATCAGTTTGGAATCGGCTGGGCAGTAAAGTCACAGTAGTGGAATATTCTAGTACAATTGTGCCAGCTTTAGATGAGGAAATTGTTAGGCATTTTACTAAAATTCTTCAACAACAAGGTATGGAGTTTAAATTTAATGCTAAAGCGCTGGGCGCTGAAAAAAAAGATGATAAAGTTTGTCTATCGCTTAAGGATATGATAACGAATGAGCAAACCTCAATTACCGCTGACGTAGCATTGGTAGCGATAGGTAGAAAGCCTTATGTTAAAGGGCTGGGGCTAGATAAAGTAGGAGTAGAATTAGATGAGCAAGGGCGAGTCAAAATTAATGATAAGTTCCAAACTACTGTGCCTAATATCTACGCAGTAGGCGACGCGGTAGCGGGCGCTATGCTTGCGCATAAAGCAGAAGAAGAAGCAATTGCGGCGGTAGAGATAATGGCGGGGCAAAGTGGACATGTCAATTATTTTCTTATTCCAAGTGTAGTTTATACTCACCCTGAAGTTGCAAGCGTTGGCTATACTGAGCAACAGCTAAAGCAGAATAATGTGAATTATAAAGTAGGCAAATTTCCATTTTTAGCAAATAGCCGTGCGAAAGTTACTGGTGCTACTGATGGTATGGTAAAAATTTTAGCAGATAGTAAGACAGATAGGGTGCTGGGGGCGCATATTATTGGCTTAGATGCTGGAACTTTGATTGCTTCTATTGTGGCATTTATGGAGTTTGGCGCTGCTAGTGAGGATATAGCAAGAACCTGCCATGCCCACCCAACCCTTAGCGAAGCAATAAAAGAAGCAGCGCTGGCAGTGGATAAAAGAGCCCTCAATTTCTAGTTTTAGCATAAATCAGGGGTATTTAGCTCTATTCTCCTGGTTTATTATGTAGAGCACTATATATTGCCTTTGCACTAGTAAGGCTAATGCCGCTGACTTTTGCTAGTTCTGTCACTGAAGCATCACAAATATCCTTATATGAACCAAAATAATTTAATAGAGCTTTTTTTCTTTTTTGCCCTATCAAGGGAATATCATCCAGTTTTGAGATTCTCATAGGTTTGGAGCGTTTTAGCCGGTGTTGTTTAATCGCAAAATTATGGGCTTCATCCCTTAATAGCTGTAGATATTTCATCACGGCTTCGTTTTTATCTAACGTAAAAGAAGTCCCGTCCATAAGATGAAACTGTTCGCGTCCAGCATCTCTATCGGGACCTTTAGACATACATACAAACGGAATGTTTGCCTTTAGCTCTTCCATTACTCGCTTAGCTACCGATAACTGACCTTTGCCTCCATCTATAATTATCAAGCTTGGTTTTTTGCTAGGGTTGTTCTGTAGCTTTGCTAGTCTGCGCCTTAACATCTGAGCAAGCATATAATAATCATCCCCTCCAAAAGAATTATCAGCAATGGGCGATGACTCTGCATGAGAGTGAGGATTATCCATAGGCTTAACATTAAATAAGCGGTATTCTTTCTTAGCAAAGCCAGATTGCGTTGCAACTACCATTGCTCCAGTAGCAAAACTTCCCATTAAATGACTATTATCATAAATTTCAATCCGCTCGGGGGGTGTATCCAAATTAAATATTTCTTTGATTTTCAAAAACATTTCATAAGTATGGTGCACATGTTTTAGATGCTTGTCTAAGCTTAAGGAGGCATTCTGATAAGCATTCGCGATTAAAGCCGAGTTGTTGTTTTTTACTGTAATCTTCACTTTATTGCCGTGTAGCTTCTTTATTGCTTGTTCTATTAAATTTTTTGAAGAAGGCGAATGATTTAAAATAATTTCCTGCGGGGCAGCCTTATCTTGATAAAATTGCAGTAGAAACGCCTCAAGTAATTCCTCTTTCCCAGCATCATTCTCTGGCGCAAAAAAATAGCTTTTGCTGCCGCACGCCATTCCTGAACGGCAAAGAAAAACCTGAATGCAAAATTGAGAATTTTTCTCCGCGATAGCAACTATATCCGCATCTATTATATTGTTGCGCTGATTTTCTGCTTTAAGCTGAATCTGGCTTAGTGCTTTTATGCGATCTCTTATTTCCGCTGCTTGCTCAAAGTGTAACTGCTCGCTTAATTCAGTCATTTTATTAGACAATGTTTGCTGTAATTTTTGCGCTTTGCCCGCAAAGAAATCCTTGGCTTGAGAGACTAAATCCAGGTAGTTACTATGAGAAATTTTATTGGTACAAGGAGCGGAGCAACGTCCGATTTGATACTGAAGGCAAGGACGCTTTCTGGTTGCAAAAAAATTATCATTGCAAGAACGCAGCTTAAATATTTTCTGAATTTCTAGTAACGCAATATCTACCTGCTGTGAGGAAGTATAAGGACCAAAGAACTCACCGCTGCCTATATTCTTACCACGATATTTTATAAATTGAGGATAAGGATGGTCTATACGAAGCTTGATGTAAGGAAAAGCCTTGCCGTCTTTTAATAGTACATTAAATTTAGGCTGTAGCTTTTTAATAAGCTGGGCTTCAAGTAATAATGCCTCTACTTCGGAAGTAGTAACTGTATATTCTAAGTAATAAGTAGCACTTACTATTCTTAGCGCTTTATCACTATCTAGCTTGGTGTAGCTAGTGAGCCGTTTTCTTAAGTCTTTTGCTTTTCCTATATACAAAATTTGCTGCTTGTTATCGAACATTTGATATACCCCAGGCAATGAGGGGACAATGAGCAATTCTGATTTAATTAGTTCAGCTCCTGTTAAACGGGTTTTAGACGTCATTAGTACTAATTTATTAGGTATTATGTAGAGAAATAATAGTTGACTAAATTAGTAGGTTAATATAGGCTCGTTAATAATTCAAGCTCTAAAATAAAAATTTATGCAGCTAACAACTAAGGGGAGATACGCCGTTATGGCAATCTTAGAGATGGCAACTACGAATAATAAAAGCCCGATCCCTCTCAATGAAATAGCAAGTAAGCAAAATATCCCCATTAGTTATTTAGAGCAAATCTTTCTAAAACTCAAAAAAGCGGGATTGGTTAACTCAATAAAAGGACCAAAAGGCGGGTATTTTATTCAGGCATCGTTAAGTGAGATAAAAATTGCTCATATAATAGACGCAGTAGAAGAGAATATTAAAATGACTAGGTGCCAACTCGGATCACAAGATAATAGATGTATGCCAAGTAAGGCGAAATGTAATAGCCATTACCTATGGTGCGGACTTACTGATCATATTCGAAGTTACTTGGAAGCAATAACACTAGCGGATGTTATGTCACGCAATAAAGGTTTGTTTAATGATTTACCTCGATCATAATTCGACTACTATATTAGAGCCAGAGGCGAAGCTTTATATGCTGGAGTTGATGGATAGTCCTCTTAATCCATCTTCTGTTCATAGTAAAGGACGCCTAGCTAGAAATATTGTTGAGCGGGCAAGAAGGCAAGTAAGAAATGCTCTTGGTATTACCACAGATGCCGAATATCAGCTAATCTTTACTTGTTCTGGCACAGAAGCAAATAACTTAATTCTATCAAACTTTAGCGAGGAAGAAGTTTACATTTCTAGTATAGAACATTTATCAATTTTAGAATTTGCCAAGCGCTTTTCTAATGTTAAGTTAATTAAAGTTAATGAGGATGGGATTGTCGACCTGCAAGAGCTAGATAAGTTGCTTGAACAAAGTAAAAGTAGTAAAAAACTGGTTTCCATAATGCTTGCTAATAATGAAACTGGGGTAATTCAACCTATAAAAGAAGCTACGCAAATAGCTCATAGTTACGGGGCGATGATGCATAGCGACTGTAGTCAAGCAATTGGCAAAATTCCTGTAGATATAATGGATATGGGAATAGATTTTGCTACTGTCTCAGCTCATAAAATTGGCGGACCGATTGGGGCGGCTGCTTTGATTGCTCGTAGCTGCTATACTATACGCCCACTGCTTATTGGAGGAAGGCAAGAAAAGGGAATGCGTTCTGGCACTGAAAATAGCGTCGCTATAGCTGGTTTTGGCTTAGCAGCCGAAATAGCAAGCAAGAATGTAGAAAGAAGAGCTGAAAGAATGCGCAACATGCAAGCGAAGTTAGAATATGATTTATTATCTTCATTTTCTGATGTAAAGATAATAGCTCGTAATAGCAGCAGGCTGCCTAATACTTCTTTAATCTTGATGCCGGGAGTGGACAGTCAGTTGCAAGTAATTGCCTTTGATTTAAGGGGAATTTGCGTTAGTTCAGGCGCGGCATGCTCATCAGGCAAGGTTAGTGACTCGCATGTATTAAGAGCAATGAATATGAAAACAGAAGAGGTAACAAGTGCAGTACGGGTATCTACTAACTATGAGCAAAAGACAGAAGATATAGAGAATTTTGTAAGTGCATTTAAGGAAATATATCAAACAAGAAGATTAGTATGAGTAAAGCTGAAGAACTAAAGAAAAAACTAATAGAAGGCGGTACGTCATTTCCTATTTACCTGGATTATCAATCAACTACCCCCACTGACCCGCTTGTGGTTGAAGCAATGCTGCCATATTTTACTAGTAAGTTCGGGAACCCGCATTCAAGAACTCATTCATTTGGCTGGGATGCTGAAAAAGCTGTGGAAATTGCCAGGAAGCAGGTAGCGCAAGTTATTAATGCTGAAGCAAGCGAGATTATATTTACCTCGGGTGCTACTGAGTCAAACAACTTGGCAATTAAAGGGATAGCTCAGTTTTATGGGAAACAGAAAAAACATATTATTACTTTAGCTACTGAACATAAATGTATACTTGATACTTGCCGTAACCTACAGCAGATAGGCTTTAATGTAACTTACCTGCCGGTTAAGCCCAACGGAATAGTAGATCTAGAAGTTCTCCAGCAAGCGATTAACGAACAAACTGTATTAGTTTCAATAATCGCAGTAAATAATGAAATTGGGGTGATTCAGCCACTTAAAGAAATTGGGGAGATTTGTCGAGCACGGCAGGTATTTTTCCATTCAGATATAGCACAAGCCTATGGAAAAATTCCTATTGATGTTAATGAGTGTAATATTGACCTTGCTAGCATTTCTGCCCATAAAATTTATGGACCGAAAGGGATTGGGGCATTATATGTCCGAAAAAAGCCTAGAGTGCGTCTTGCGCCCATCATTAACGGTGGAGGGCAAGAGAGGGGGATGCGCTCCGGTACTTTACCTACGCCTTTAATTGTAGGGTTTGGGCAAGCAGCTAGCATGGCTGTAAGTGAAATGGAGAAGAATTACCAGCACGTAGAGATCCTATTTAATAGGTTTCTGAATGCGATCCAGCAAAGAATCCCAGATGTTTATTTAAATGGTGATCAATATCAGCGCTATCCCGGTAATTTAAATTTAAGCTTTTCCTATGTAGAGGGAGAGTCATTAATACTTGCAATTAAAGACATAGCTGTTTCTTCCGGCTCAGCTTGTACTTCTTCTTCCTTAGAACCTTCTTATGTATTAAGAGCGCTAGGGGTAGATGAGGAAATGGCTCATACCTCTATCAGATTTGGTTTGGGTAAATTCACGACTATAGAAGAAGTAGATTATACAGTAGAATTAATAGTAGAGAAAATAAACAAGCTCCGGGAGTTAAGTCCATTATGGGAAATGGTGCAACAAGGCATAGATCTAAAGCAAATTAACTGGGCAACTCATTAATCAGTTAAGATATTTTATTAAATTAAATGAAGTAATTAAAATTAGGAGAAAATATGGCATATAGCAAAGAAGTGTTAGATCATTACGAAAACCCGCGCAATGTAGGCTCCTTTGAAAAGGATAAAGAAGACCAGAATATAGGAACTGGCTTAGTTGGCGCCCCTGCTTGCGGCGATGTAATGAAACTACAAATTAAGGTCAATAAAGAAGGCGTTATTGAAGATGCGAAGTTTAAAACTTTTGGTTGTGGTTCTGCTATTGCCTCCAGTTCCTTAGTAACTGAATGGATTAAGGGACAATCAATAGACAAAGCGGCAGAAATAAAAAATACCGAGATAGCTAAGCATTTGTCGCTGCCGCCAGTAAAAATACATTGCTCGCTGCTTGCTGAAGATGCAGTAAAAGCTGCAATTGCTGACTACAAAGCCAAAAACCAAAATTAAGCTATGGGACAACAAATTATTTCTATCACTGATCAGGCGGCTGAACAAATCAAAATATTACTTGCTAAACGTGATACATCTTCTTTTGCTATTAGGATTGGGGTAAAATCAGGTGGGTGTTCTGGTCTTTCATACTACCTAGAGTATGCTGACGATAAAAAACCATATGATGAGCTGATAGAGAGTAAAGGTATTAGATTGTTAATTGATCCTAAAGCTCTTATGTATTTGATAAATAGTGAAATGGATTATCTACAAAGTACCTTTAAATCTGGCTTCGTTTTTGCTAATCCGAATGAAAAAAATAAATGCGGGTGCGGAAAGTCGTTCAGCGTATGACTTTAATTGTTAACCATTCTAAATTAATTGGCTTAATTTAGAATGGCTATTATGAATTTTGTTTATTTGTTTGGATTAGGCTTAACTTCTATTTTTGCTGGAAGATTTAGTTTTACTTCTGCTTTAGCATTAAGATCAGTGATGTATTTTTCAATTGCTTCTTTATTAAGCTTGGCAGAAATAGTTGGCTTAGCTTCCTCGAAAGTTGGTGCTTTAGCTGGTCTTTTATCTTCTAGTTTGATAATATGCCAACCAAATTGAGTTTTAACCGGCTCAGAGACTTCTCCAACTTTAAGAGAGAAAGCAGCTTCTTCAAATTCTGGCACTAAAGTACCTTTAGTGATATACCCTATTTCTCCGCCATTAGCTTTTGATCCTTCATCTTTGGAGTGTTCTTTAGCTACTGCAGCAAACTTACTTCCCTTAACGTTGAGTTTTTTCTTAATTTCTTTAGCCTTTTTCTCATTCTCTACTAAAATATGGCTAACTTTTATTTCTTCTTTACCGTTGAGATCGTTAACTAGCTTGTCATATTCAGTTTTGATTGCAGCATCAGTAACTACTGATTTTACATAACTCTCGATAAGATATTGCTGCATAAGTTGGGTTTTGATGGTATTTAATTTTTCTTGAAATTCTTTAGACTCGTCAGTTTTAGCTTTTTGAGCTTCTTGCTCAAGCAGCTTATTGTTAATAAAGCTGTGCAGCAAAGTTTCTTGTAAATTACTGTCTAAATCAGTAAATTTCTTGTCTTTAGTTGTTGCTTGCGCGTTTAGGAAAGGCTTAAACTGTTCCATGACTTGTGATTCCTTAACCTCGCCTCCTTTGTATGTAGCAATAATTTTATCTTCATCAGCCAGAGCTATGGTGCTGCTAAGCATAGCTGCTGATAAAAAAGTTAGGGTTAGTTTTTTCATTATTTTACCTGTTTAAGTATTATGTTAAAGTTAATTAGATTTTTAATGGTATAGACTAATTACGTCAATATATATTTGTAATTTGTTTGCTAAATTTATAAAATGTCTTATTTTAAGGTTATCTTATATTAACTTTTTACCCATAATATTCTTCTAGAAAAAATGTTCTCTATCCTTAAAAGATTCTTTGGAACTGCGAATGACAGAATTATAAAAAAACTATCGACAGAAGTGACAAGGATCAATGCTTTTGAGCCTGCTGTCCAGAAACTCTCTGATGATGAGCTAAAGAACAAAACTGTTGAATTCAGACAACGTTTACAAGCTGGAGCTAGTTTAGATGATTTGGCTTATGAAGCTTTTGCTGTAGTTCGCGAAGCTTCTCGAAGAATTTATAATATGCGACACTTTGATGTTCAGTTAATGGGAGGATTAATTCTCCACAAAGGCATGATAACGGAAATGCGTACGGGGGAAGGAAAAACTCTTGCCGCTACTCTGCCGGCTTATTTAAATGCCCTAACGGGCAAAGGCGTTCATATAGTGACAGTTAACGACTATTTAGCAAGGCGCGATTCAGAAGAGATGGGAAAAATTTATAATTTCCTGGGTTTATCAGTTGGGTGTGTTACCAATGGAATAGAAGATTCGCAGCGTCGTCTTGCTTATAGATCTGATATAACTTACGCAACCAATAATGAGCTTGGTTTTGATTTCTTGCGCGATAATATGAAATATAGCGAGGAGGCAAAAGTCCTATCTTACTATGAGTTTGCAATTATTGATGAAGTAGATTCCATTTTAATTGATGAAGCAAGAACCCCTTTAATAATTTCTGGACCAGTAGATGATAACTGCCAGCTGTATGAGAAAATTGATAAATTAGTACAGCAACTTAAAGCAGAAGATTATGAAAAAGACGAAAAGCTGCGTACTGTTAATCTTACGGAAGCAGGGATTAACAAAATAGAATTAATGCTTGTAAAACAAGGATTAATTGTGCCCAATTCTGATCTTCATGATTTTGAGAATTTGAGCTTAATTCACTATATTAGTCAGTCACTTAAAGCCCATGTATTTTATAGAGTGGATGTAGAGTATATAATTAAAGACAATAGGGTAGTCATTATTGATGAGTTTACTGGGCGCATTATGGAAGGGCGACGTTACTCGGAAGGGCTTCATCAAGCGCTAGAAGCAAAAGAAAATGTACCGATTAGAAATGAAAATCAAACTCTTGCTTCTATAACCTTCCAAAATTATTTTAGGATGTATGCTAAGTTGTCTGGAATGACTGGTACGGCGATGACTGAAGCTGCTGAATTAAAAGACATCTATAATTTAGAAGTAGTTGCAGTTCCTACTAATAACCCTCTTACTAGAATTGATCATGATGATGAGATCTATGGTAGTAAACAAGATAAATACTCGGCAATAGTCAAGTTGATTGAAGATTGTTATGCGCGCGGGCAGCCAGTGTTGGTTGGTACTACCAGTATTGAAAAATCAGAAGAAATATCAGTACTGCTTCATAAGCATAAAATTAAGCATAATATACTAAATGCTAAGTTTCACGAGCAAGAAGCATCTATAATAGCACAAGCTGGACGTTTTAAAGCAGTCACTATTGCTACTAATATGGCTGGTCGCGGCACGGATATTATGCTTGGCGGCAATGCGGCAATGCTGATTAAAATGCTGGATAAGTCTAAATACTCACAAGTAAATTATGAAGCAGAAATCACAGCTATTAAAGAACAGATTCAACAAGAAAAAAAGCAAGTAATTAAAGCAGGCGGACTTTTTGTTATAGGCACTGAACGACATGAAAGCAGGAGAATAGATAATCAATTAAGAGGAAGAGCGGGAAGGCAAGGTGACCCAGGCGCTACTAAATTTTTCCTCTCATTAGAGGATGATTTAATGCGGATTTTTGCCTCAGACCGCATCTCTGGTATACTCAGAACTTTAGGTTTAAAGAATGGGGAAGCTATCCATCATCCGATGATTAGCAGCTCGCTACAGAAAGCGCAAGCAAAACTGGAAAGCCATAATTATGAAATCCGCAAGAATTTATTGCGCTTTGATGACGTAATGAATGATCAACGCCGAGTTATATATGAGCAGCGTAATGAGATAATTGCCGGCAAGAATGTTGATAACTTCTTATCCACCATGCTTGAACAGCTTACAGAAGAGATAGTACAAAAATTTATTAAGCCTGACAGCTACCGAGAGGAATGGGATTTAGAATCATTAACGGTTGAGCTGTATCGAATTTTCGCTATAAAAATTGAACCGAGCTCAATAGCTACTGCGGATGTTACTGAAGTAGAAGTTATTCAGATGACTAGAGAAATGGTAAATAATCTTTATAAATCTAAAGAAGCAGCCTACTCAAGCGAAATAATGCAGGAAGCTGGCAAATACATATTGCTCACTACGCTAGATCAAGTATGGAAAGACCATTTGCATAATTTAGACTATTTAAGACAAGGAATTTCTTTGCGGGCGTATGGACAAAAAGAGCCGTTGAACGAATATAAGAAAGAGGCGTTTAATTTATTTGAGCATATGTTAAACAGCTTGAGAGAAATGTTTATTCAACGTATATGTTACTTGCAGTTGGATGTTGCTCATTTGCAACGTTCTGATCTTTCTCTTGCGAACAAGAAATTGCAGGAAATGCATGAAACAAGAGAAGATCCTGCTTTCAGCAATAAATATAATCCCGGTTTTAGTTTACAAACTACCTTGAAACCTTTAAAAGCATATGTTTCCCCTGAAGCTAGAATAGCGAATGACCCATCTAGCTGGGGTAAGGTAGGTAGGAATGAGCAATGCCCGTGCGGTTCTAGCAAAAAATATAAATATTGTCATGGTGCTATAGATTAACACTTACAAAGTATGAAAAAGAAACCTATTATTGGCATTACGGTTGATGTAGTCAAGAACTCAGAAAAATATAAATACTCTCCATCTCCTTGGCATGCTTTAAGAAAATGTTATAGTAATTGCGTTGCTCAAGCTGGCGGCATTCCGATATTAATTCCTTGTGTTCCTGAGGAAGTTGGGGGGATAATTCAGTTAATTGATGGGCTAATTATTTCAGGGGGAGATCATGATATTTCTCCAAAATTCTATAATCAGGAACTTCGTTCTAATAAGGTTAAGTTAAATGAGGAAAGAACAAATTTTGAAGCAGCTTTGACGCAGGCAGCTTTGACGCAAAATTTGCCTATCCTTGGTATTTGCGGCGGGATGCAGCTAATAAACGTATTGCTGGGGGGCAATCTTATTCAGCATATTCCCGACTATATTGTTAGTGAAATTGATCATTTGCCTGCTGGTCTAAAAAATGTGCCCGCTCATTCAATTAATATTAAGTCGGATACTATATTATTTAAACTAGCCAGCAATCAAACTAGCGTCATGGTAAACTCTAGTCACCATCAAGCAGTAGATAGGCTAGGGACAAACTTAATAGCTGCTGCTATAGCGCCTGACGGAATAATAGAAGCTTTAGAAGCAGTTAATCATGAATTTATAGTTGGGGTGGAGTGGCATCCAGAATACTTGAATAGCGAGCTAGACTTTAATCTATTTAAAGGATTAGTGACGGCAGCGAAAAACATAAAACACCATAAGTGATCTCTCTAAATTTTAAATTATGTATCCAACAATTAGATTAAGACGCAATAGAAGAACTAGCTGGCTTAGAGAGTTAATAGCTGAGACAACGCTATCTCCCAAAAATCTGATATTACCTATATTTATTGTTGAAGGGACAAACCAGCGGCAGGAAATTAAGGCAATGCCCTCAGTATATAGGCAGTCTGTAGACCAAGCAGTACTCACCGCAAAAAAAGCGCAGCAGCAAGGTATTCAAGCGATTGCCTTATTTCCTTGCATCGCAGCTAAGCTTAAGAGCAATCTGGCTCATGAAGCTTATAATGCTGACAATTTAATTTGCCGAGCTATAAAAGCTATTCGCGAAGCTGATATAGAAATAGGGATAATTTGTGATGTAGCGTTAGATCCTTACACTGATCATGGACATGATGGCATAATACAAGGGAAAGATGTAGACAATGACAATACTATAGAGGCTCTTTGCAAGCAATCCCTCGTGCTTGCTGAAGCAGGTGCAGATATAGTAGCGCCTTCCGATATGATGGACGGTAGAATTGGATCTATCAGGAGAGAGCTTGATGCTAGTGGCTTTAGTCAGGTCAATATCCTGGCATATGCTGCTAAATACGCCTCAAATTTTTATGGACCATTCCGGGAAGCAATTGGCGTTACAACTACTACTCCTTTAAATAAGTCCACTTATCAGATGGATTTTAGAAATATTAAAGAGGCAATGCGTGAGATAGAACAGGATATTGCGGAAGGGGCAGATATGATCATGGTTAAGCCTGGAATGAATTTTTTAGATGTTATTCATGCAGCTAGTAGCCGCTTTAATATTAATGTTTTTGCTTACCAAGTTAGCGGTGAATATGCCATGCTTAAATTTGCCAGCCTTGCTGGCGCTTTAGATTGGCAGCGAGTAATGCTGGAGTCCCTTGTATCCTTTAGAAGAGCTGGCGCTTCCGCTATTTTCACTTATGCTGCCTTAGAAATTGCTACTCTGCTTAATACTTAATAATGGAACGCCAGCTATACTCGTTTTGCTTTTTAACTTTCAAGACGCGTCTGCTTAACCTTGATTTTGCTCTTCTTGCCAAGTGTCTCCTAACAATTGTCCAGTTTGAGTGTGCTGCTCTGGAGAAAAACAACTATATTCAGTAATAGAACCAATTAAATCTTTATTACCGTCTAGTAGGTTTCTCATTTCCTCGCTTTTTGACAATTTTTCACGTTCTGTTTCATATAGCGCTTTTCTCCAGTTCCTTGCTGTTAAGCAGACATCATACCCCCCCCTATATTTCATAATAATATCGCTTATCCATTGGATATTCTCTGAAAACTTGGTAATTTCTGCTATTTCATTGGTTGTTTTGTCTATAGCTGTTGCAAACACTGGATCAGTTAGTGATAATTGGATATTATAAGAATTGGAATTGTCATGAGTGTCAAACATAGCCATAGCCGCGGTGTGTACAGCATTTACCGGGTCATTTACTGCAGCTATACTATTTTCCGGGTGAGAAGTAAAATATTTTGTATCACACTCAACTACTGAATTGGTCATTAGTGTGATTTTGACTGGAGTCTTTCTAATATTATTATTACCTTGTATATTAACCGTTGAGCTCTCAGCGCTACTAATGCTGGTAACTATATTAAATGGATCAGTTAAAGCTATATAAGAGTCATTTACATCAACCGTAAGAGAAGGAGTAGGAGTAGATTGAATATTGATAGTTAGAGAAGCTACTCTACCGCTATTCTCTTTTACGAATATATTTTTAAGCTCATTACTACAGCTTATGGTTAGATTTTGGTTCCCATGTAAAGTTAGGTCTGAATATTGATCGTGAGCGTTATTAAGAACTCTATCATCCTCTTGTTTTGCTTCTCTAATATTGATTGTTCCTGTACAGTTAGTAAGTGTTAAATTTTCGATTGGCATATTCACTCCTAAGATTAAATATTTATTAAAAATAATTAACTATTT
>CAZMMN010000011.1:0-18191 GCA_964567405.1 uncultured Rickettsiaceae bacterium
AACTCTCAAGGCGCATAATAGTTTCATTATCGACTGGGTGCAGCAGAAATATCGACATGCTCTCGAGCAAGCTTTTGGACTGCCAAACTTTAGTTGTGAGATGGAGGGGTATTAATTGTTACTAGCGGCTAAAAAATATTTTGTGTTTGTGATTTTATTATCACGCTAAAAACATGCTAAGAACAAAAGCAAATAAGGAGCACGGGAAGGTTTAGTGAGCGAAAGAAAGCTAGAAACTAGGGGAGTTGCGACGAACTCACCATCCGACTAGCAATCAGAGGGTCTGCGGGCTAAGGCAGCAGATTTGAGCAGAATTAATAGCAAATTTACGAAATTTAATAGGTGTTAATGTAGTTTTTTGGTTTTTTCTAGGTTTTATGCAGTTTTTTGCCAAAAAGTCTCCTTTTTTTTGTAAAAGGGGGGGGTAGCTAGCAAATTTCCCAGAAAATTAAGCGTCGAGGAGATAATAATTAATGCTTACCGTAATAACGATAAAGAAGTGTTGCTAATTAAAGTTATTGGTAGATTGCATAATATGCAAACTATAGAAATAGCTTGTTGCATTGCAGTTTTTTATTTACACTCTTAGGTAGTAAAATCCTCGAAATTTACCAACTGAAGTGAAGAATATGGAATATAGTACTAGAGAGGTAGAAGAATATGAAAAAATTTTAAAAGAGTTTAAAAATTGTTTAATTAATTTAACTAACATTTTAACTACTGAAAGTACAACTCCAGCACAACCAAATGATAGCTTGCTAAAAGCGCTAATTGCTGCTCATATAGCAGAAATTTTAGCTAATAACTTTTCAATATTCCAATTTTTAGATCGCCTATCCGCCGAAAACTTAGCAGATACGCTCACCACTTATCATAATAAATATGAAGTGATATTGATTCAAGCTAATGTTGAGGAGAAAATAATCATAAACTTTAAAACTAATATTACAACTTTAGCTAATAACTTGACACATGAAAGAAAAGCTAAGTTATTAAAAATCTCCGACTTTTCCATAGTAAAAGAGCTAATACAAAACTTAGCGCATCATTGCCAAAAATTATTTGTAGAACCAGTTTATAATCACTTAGAGGTAGAAGCTATACAATCAATGGCTCTAGCCTTGCATATTAAGGGGTTGTCTTTAAATCAGCAAAGGGGATTGCTTGATAAGCTATTACTAGTCAAAGAGTTGTGGTGGTATGAAACTTTGCAGGAAATAGAAAAGTCACTTACTAAGCCATTCAACTTAATTGAAACTTTAGGCATTTTTGAATTTGCTAGTACTGACCAAGTGATTAGTAAAATTATCGAGATTATTGTAGATGAGCACAAAGTTCTATGTTATCTGGAAAATAATAAGCTGAGTTATATTTATGATCGTTTAAAAAACATCGACCCACAGCCTTTAAGCATAGTAGAGTTACTAGAAAAAGTACATATTGAAGCTCAATATAGATACAATAGCAATCGCATTAGCGATTCAGAAATAGAATTATTAAAACGTTTTCAAGCTTATGATATAATTTTAACTCAGATTGAAAATTCTGAATTTGCTTTGATAGAAACCTTCTTAATCAGGAATTCAATGTTTATGCATGAAGTACTAATACTAATTGCCAAACATGCTGATAATATAAGTGCAATAGGAATAGTTCAAAGTCCTGCATTAGCTGCTATCCTTCAAATCATTTCGGAGTCTTTGCCTTCTCATCCCGAAGACATTAATAGCGCATCTGGAGCTATAATGTTGTCTCTAGTAAAATCAAAATTTGCTACTACCCTTAACTCCCATCAGGCAAAGCGTTATGCCCAGCTGGATAAGTTTACTGTAAATTCGTTAAAGCAAAAATATAACATTTTATTAAAACATATGGCTAATTTAGTTTCTGGAGCTGCTGAAGCAAAAACTTTCATAGAGCAAACTATAGTAAATAAACTAGCAAAAAATTATTACACTGCCAGCGCTGCTAACTCCACTACAAAAATAAAATCAATGATACGCGATAGAGCTGAGCTTGCTAAACAGTTAGCAGAAATTGACTTTGTAGAGATATTTAACTCCAAATACTCTAACAAGATAACCAGTCTGAACTTTAAGAGTAAATTTAGCGCCGACTATAGCATGACTACTCAGCAATATGTGCAATCAATAGTGAATTCTTTAGTATCTCTTTGCACTCCGTCTCAATTAAGAGCGCTGCAAACAAATATAATTGGTAATGACTTAACTGATACTCAATTAATTGTTAAAGAAGAAATTATTAAGCAAGTTCATTATCGCACTACTAAGATAAAAAGATTAGGTTATTTACTGACAGGTAAAATAGCAGAATTGCGGGAGTTATTAGAGATAAAGAACTCTTTGCTGGACCTAAATTCTTTACACCTGCAGGATATCTAGCGATAAAAAAATCATAAAAAGATAGACTATTGAATAGCAAAATAATTTTTTTGCTGCTTGATTAGTCTCATCCCTAAAAAGGTTGAAAACATAATACAGAAAGATAAGACCTAAAGTAAATGCTGTGAACAAATAAATGATATTACTCATTTTAAGAAAGAACGGTATAATAGATATTAGAACCATTAAAACACTATAAAAGACAATATATTTTTTAGTATAGGCTTTGCCCTTATTCACTGGCAACATTGGTATTGAAGATTGCCTATATTCTTCTAAGCGGTAGAGAGCTAACGCCCAAGAATGAGGAGGAGTCCATACGAAAATAATCATAAAAAGAACGAAGGACTCAGCTGAAAGATTATTGGTAACAGAAGACCAACCTATCAGTGGCGGCAAACTGCCTGCTACTCCTCCAATAACCACATTTTGAGGGCTAGAACGTTTTAGCCACATAGTATAAACAAATATATAATACAAGATAGTAATTGCGAGCAATAAGGCAGAAAGCAAATTAATGCATATAGCCATTATTGATATTGATAAGAAACCTAATACTATCCCAAAAGACAAAGCCTCTTCTGGCTCTACAGAGCCCACTACCAGAGGTCTATTCTTAGTGCGCTGCATAATAGCATCAATATCTCTATCATACCACATATTAACGCTAGCGGCAGAACCTGCTCCCAAAGCAGTGCAAAGTATAGCTATAAAAGCAATAAGTGGGTGGATATAGCCTGGAGCAAGCCATAAGCCACTGGCAAACGTAAAAATCACCAACGCCATTACCCTTGGCTTCATTAGCAGAAAATAATCTTTAATAGAACTCTCTATTGATGGGATTTTTATTGCCTCACTATATGTTTTGTTCATTCCTATCACATTATCAGTATGTTATTTTGGGAGCTCAGCTATATTTTTAATGATTGGCGGTTCTTCAAAAGTATGATAAGGGGGGGGGGAAGGTAGCATCCATTCCAAAGTATTTGCGCCTTCACCCCAAGGATTATTGGGACATTTCGCGCCGTATCTTAAAGTATAGTACACTATATACACAAAGTACAAAGCAGCTCCCATCGAAATAGTAGAGCCAATTGAAGAAACCATATTCCAACCTGCAAAAGCATCAGGATAGTCAGGTATTCTCCTCGGCATGCCTGCAAGTCCTAAGAAGTGCTGAGGGAAGAAGGTGAGATTGACTCCTATAAAAGTAACCCAAAAATGTAATTGTCCCATTTTCTCAGGATATTGCCGACCGGATATTTTGCCAAACCAATAATAAAAACCTGCAAATGCTGAAAATAAAGCCCCTAGGGACATAGTATAATGAAAATGCGCTACAACATAATAAGTATCATGCAAAACCCGATCAATAGATGAGTTAGACAATACTATTCCAGTAACGCCTCCAATAGTGAATAGCAAAATAAAACCTAGGCAAAACAACATAGGGGTTTTAAATTCAATAGAACCACCCCACATTGTCGCTATCCAACTAAAAATTTTAATGCCAGTAGGAACGGCAATAATCATAGTGCCAGCGGTAAAATATAATAAACTGGTAAAAGTTAGCCCCGTAGTAAACATATGATGAGCCCAAACTATAAACCCAACAAACCCTATAGTTACCATCGCTCCGACCATTCCTGCATAACCAAATACTGGCTTGCGCGAAAAAGTAGAGATAATTTGACTTATAATACCAAACCCCGGCAATATTACTATATATACTTCTGGATGACCAAAAAACCAAAATAAATGCTGAAATAACAAAGGATCGCCCCCTCCTTCTGGCTTAAAAAATGAAGTACCAAAATTCCGATCGCTAAGCAACATGGTAACGGCACCGCCAAGTACGGGAATGGCAAGAATTAACAGAAAAGCAGTAATTAGTATTGACCAAACGAAAAGCGGCATTTGAAATAAACTCATTCCAGGAGCACGCATATTAAACACCGTGACTACCATATTAATAGCGCCTGCTATGGAAGACATACCAACTAAGTGAAGGCTAAAGATTGCAAAATCTACTGCTGCCCCTGGGTGCCCGGTAACATTGCTAAGAGGTGGATAAAATGTCCAACCTGTTCCCACTCCACTTTCTACAAATGGTGAAATAAACAGCAAAATAAAAGAGGCAACTAGCAACCAAAAGCTTATATTATTCATCCGCGGGAAAGCCATATCGGGCGCACCTATCATAATGGGCACAAACCAATTGCCAAACCCGCCGAATAAGGCAGGCATAATCATAAAAAACACCATGATAACAGCATGGGCGGTGATTAAAACATTATATAGCTGATAGTTTCCCCCTAAAATTCCAATACCAGGACTTGCAAGCTCTAATCTAAAAATGAATGACAACAAACCACCTATAATACCAGCAGCAATTGAAAATATGATGTACATACTGCCAATATCTTTGTGGTTAGTTGAGAATAGCCATCTCTTCCAACCTTTAGGCAGGTGGGTGTCCTGGTGATCTTCTTGGGTCATACTTACCTTAAAGTGACTAATGAAAATATCTTTAGTAAAGATATTTTATATAATTAATCTAAACAGGCTAGTAAAGATTGATATTTTTGGAGATTTTCGTTTATTATAGTTGCATCAGTGGCGTTTAAATTTTCCTCTATCTTTTTGCTTAAAGCATTTATTTGTTCAATTATCTCTGTCTTTTGGACTGTGCTGAGCTCCACTATAAATTCCGAAAGAATATTTATTTCTTTACTGGTAACCTGCGCAATGCCATTATAGGTAAAGTATTTTAACTGAATTTTAGCATCTGTAGTAATTTGTATAATGCCGCTATTTAAACTGGCTAAAAGCGGCGCATGATTTGGCAGGACTCCAAAAACGCCTTGTTCTCCTGGTAAGGTTACCAGTGCGGCACTACATTCTAGCGCCAAAGTAGTAGGAGTAATAATTTTAAGTAGAATTGCATTATCCATAAGACGTATATACTATTAACTAAACATTTATTAAAAATAGCTGCATTATGCCGCTTTTGTTTCAAGCTTTTGAGCTTTGATTATCGCTTCATCAATACCGCCTACCATATAAAATGCTGCTTCTGGCAGATGATCGTACTTGCCTTCTACCAATCCTTTGAACCCATCAATAGTATCATTTAAACTTACGAATTTTCCTGGTGAACCCGTGAATACCTCAGCAACATGGAATGGTTGCGATAAAAACCGCTGAATTTTACGTGCCCTAGCTACTGTTAATTTATCCTCTTCGGACAGTTCATCCATCCCTAGAATAGCAATAATATCTTGCAGTGATTTATATGTTTGCAGGATTTTTTGTACTTCCCTAGCTATTCTATAATGCTCTTGCCCGATAACATCTGGGTCAAGCATACGTGAGGTACTGTCTAAAGGATCAACTGCTGGATAGATACCAAGTTCAGCAATCTGGCGACTTAATACAGTCGTAGCATCTAAATGCGCAAACGCAGTAGCTGGTGCTGGGTCAGTTAAGTCGTCAGCAGGAACATAGATTGCTTGTACTGAGGTAATGGAGCCTTTTTTAGTGGAAGTAATCCTCTCTTGCAAAGCTCCCATGTCGGTAGCTAAGGTTGGCTGGTAACCTACTGCCGAAGGAATACGCCCTAGCGTAGCTGATACTTCTGCACCTGCCTGAGTAAACCGGAAAATATTATCAACAAAAAATAATACATCTTGCCCCCCATCTGCATCACGAAAATCTTCAGCGATAGTGAGTCCCGTGAGTGCTACTTTTGCTCTTGCTCCTGGTGGTTCATTCATTTGTCCATAAACTAGAGTTACTTTTGATTGTTCTAGTTTTTCTATATTGATAACCCCGGATTCTATCATTTCGTGGTATAAATCATTTCCTTCTCTTGTTCTTTCTCCTACTCCCGCAAAGACGGTAAATCCCCCGTGGGCTTTTGCTATATTATTGATAAGTTCCATAATAAGCACAGTTTTACCCACGCCGGCGCCGCCAAATAACCCAATTTTACCGCCTTTAGCGTAAGGGGCGAGCAAATCTATTACTTTAATACCAGTGGTCAAAATGCTTTTTTCGGTTGATTGGTCGATGAACTTTGGCGCTTCACGATAAATTGAAGAGAAGCGCTTGGCTTTTATTATGCCTTTGCCATCCACTGGTTGCCCAACTACATTCATTATGCGTCCTAAAGTCTCTTTCCCCACTGGGACTTCAATAGGCTTGCCGGTATCTTTAACTGGCGTTCCTCTAACTAAACCTTCAGTAGAACTCATTACTATGCAACGCACTATGCCGTCACCTATGTGCTGTGCCACTTCCATAGTGATTTTTTCCTCATTATTGTTGCATTCTAAAGCATTTAGAACTGCTGGCAGGTTTTTATTATCCTCAAACTTTACATCCACTACGGCGCCAATAATTTGGACAATTTTTCCTATATTTTTTGACATTTTTTCTTTCCTAAAATTTAATTATCTATCTATTTTTATCTATAAAGCTTCAACTCCAGAGATAACTTCTATTAGTTGCTTAGTAATTATCGCCTGTCGTGAACGATTTAACTTTAAAGTTAGGGTGTTAATTATCTCGTTGGCATTTTTTGTAGCGTTATCCATTGCGGTCATTCTGGCTCCTTCCTCACTAGCAGCGCTTTGCAGCAATGCGAAGTTAAGTTGTCCTATTATATAAAGATTGATTATATCTAGTAGTAAATTACTTCCTTCTTCTTCATAATTAGAGCCGCTAGGCAGTGTATTACTGTTCTTTTGTTGGATAGGAAGGATAGATTGCCCGGTTGGAATATGGGTTATGGCATTTTTAAACTTATTGAAATAAATCGAACATGATCCTATAGAGCCTATTTCAATTAGATGCATAATTTTTTCTTTAATGGTTGCAATAATAGCATTCTTATTATTAGAGTCCCCAATATTGAAATAACCATCAATAAAATTAAGATATTTGTTTTTTAGTACCTCATAACCTTTTTTACCCACTATAATAAGCTTAAATTCTTTACCGCTTTGCTCTAAGTTTTCAATATCGGTTTTAACTTTTTTGATTAATGAAGAGTTAAAACTACCGCATAATCCCCTTTCCGAGGTGATAACTATGAGTAACTCGGGCTTTTCTAAATTATGGCGACTGAAAAATAAGAGTTCTTGCGGTGAGAAGTCTCCCAGATTGGTGGAAGAAGAAACTTCAGCAATAATATTGCTTAATGCATCTATATAATAATTACTGTCTTGCAACCGAGTCTTTATTTTCTTAAACTTAGCCGCCGAGACCATCTGCATAGCCTTAGTAATTTTTTGAGTGGATTTTATACACTTTACTTGATTCCTAAGATGTTTTAAAGTTGACATATGTTCTTTAGTAATTAATAAGGGCTTTCTTCTGTTAACTTCTCCAGTAGAGTCTTGAGTTTTTGCTCAGTCTCTGCAGTTATTTTCTGTTCCTTTTTAATTGATTCTAAAATGTCTTTAGCATCCAGTTTTATTTTTTGTAGCATTTTATTTTCAAACTGCTTTACCTTTTCTACTGGAATTTTATCAATATACCCATTAACTCCAGCATATAAACTAACTACCTGCTCTTCCATAGAAAATGGCTGATATTGATCTTGCTTTAATAACTCTGTTAGTCTCATTCCTCTTTGGATTAGCAACTGCGTAGCTATGTCTAAATCAGAACCAAACTGGGCAAATGCCGCCATTTCTCTAAATTGAGCGAGCTCAAGCTTAATAGAACCTGCAACCTGCTTCATTGCTTTTGTCTGCGCGGCGGATCCTACCCTACTTACTGATATCCCAACATTTACCGCTGGTCTAACGCCTTTATAAAATAATTCGCTTTCTAAAAATATCTGACCGTCAGTAATAGAAATAACGTTAGTCGGAATATAAGCAGAAACGTCGCTTGCTTGTGTTTCAATAATTGGCAGAGCAGTTAGCGAGCCGCTACCTTTAGCATCAGAGAGTTTTGCCGCCCTCTCTAGTAACCTTGAATGCAGGTAAAAAATATCGCCTGGATACGCTTCGCGTCCCGGGGGTCTTCTAAGTAGTAAAGAAATTTGTCTGTAAGCTACTGCATGTTTACTCAAGTCATCATAAATAATCAAGGCATGCATCCCATTATCACGGAAATATTCACCCATACTACATCCGGCATAAGGAGCTAAAAATTGTAAAGAAGCGGAATCAGAAGCAGTGGCACTAACTATAATCGTATAATCCATAGCTCCGGCTTCTTCTAACTTTTTTACTACTTGTGCTACGGTCGATCTTTTTTGCCCTATTGCTACATAAATGCAATAAACTTTCTCTTGTTCTTTTCCAGTAAGATGGGCTTGTTTCTGATTGATAATAGTATCGATAGCGATTGCTGTTTTTCCTGTTTGTCTATCACCTATAATAAGCTCTCTTTGACCTCTACCAATAGGGATCAGAGCGTCTATTACTTTAATGCCTGTTTGTATGGGTTCATGAACACTTTTTCTATCAATAATACCAGGAGCAGGCATTTCTACTCTCCTATATGATTCAGTGGTTATTCCTCCCTTTCCGTCAATAGGGTTTCCAATACCATCAACAACTCTACCAAGTAAAGATTTACCAACAGGTACTTGCAAAATATTACCGGTTCTTTTAACTTTATCACCTTGTCTTACGGCATTTTCATCGCCTATTATTACTATTCCCACGCTATCCATTTCAAGATTAAGGGCAACTCCCTTTACTCCTGAGGAAAATTCCACCATCTCACTTACTTGTATATTATCTAACCCATAGACCTTAGCAATCCCATCCCCAATTGTAATAACTGTTCCTACTTCTTGGTTATTATCATTACTTTCACTAGCAATTTCTTTTTTTAAAATTTCACAAATTTCTAAGGCCTTTAACTTCATTTTAACTCCTTAATGTTGACTATTGAGGTGAGTAATAATTTCTTTATTCTTCAAAAACTTTAGCATCTTTTATGGTCTTTTTTATTCTTTCTAAAGCTCCAAGCGCTGAATAATCCATCACGATACTATCGTACTGGATAACCACTCCTTTAATTAGAGATTTATCTAAATTAAATATGATGTCCAACTTTTTATTTAGTTTTTTCTCTAAATAAGTTTGAAAATAATTTTTTTCTTCGTCCGGTAGTGGAGCTGAGGAGAGGATACTTACAGTTTTTATATCTTTGCTTTGCTTTAATAGATTCTCATAAGCTTGTACTATTTTAATCAAATTATGACTATGAGAGTTTAAGATGAGCAACCGTAAAAATCTTTCAACTATCGGAATTGCTTTTATTTTTTTAACAAGAATATCAATAAGGTTAGTTTTATCTTTATAAGGTGTTACTGGGGAGTTGATAAATTTATAAATCTCTTCGTCCTTACTAATAACCTGATTAATAAGATTGATTTGCTCTAACGCTTGTTCTTGAGCTCTACCGGCTACGGCATTTTCAAATAAAGCTTGCGCGTAGTTTTGTATTAACTTATTGCTCATATTCTCAGTTTTTATCTGTGCTACTATATACATTATTTAAAATAATTCAACAATTCAATTCTTGCTTGATAAAAACCGTTGGGTAAAATCTTTAATATGTACGACTTGTGGTTTTCCTGAACCACAAAATATAATCATAGTACCAGCCGGAACTAAAATTTCTTTATCTAAATAAAGCTGATTGAGACACGAAGCTTTATCTAAGAGAGCGAGAGATTGTTTACTATTTGCCTTGGACATGTCATCTAAGATTTTAAGAACAGTGGGTTGCGGCAGTGGCAATATTTTGCTGTCGGGCTGACCAAACCAATTAGCCCAATACTTACTGTTAAATTCTGACATCTGGTTGGCGTATATATCTAGTTTATTTTGCTGATTTTTTACTCCCAAAGCATTTAAATTTGTATCAATAATCAAATCTGGCTTAGGTGAATATATCATTAAAATGAAAGAAGTACCCATTATAAGAAGACCTAAAAAGCGCCATATTGTTTGCCAAAAACAAATCCACAAAAAACCGAAAATAAAGACTAAGATGCTTGCAGGAGTTATGTAGCCGAAATATCCTACAGACCCTGGCAATTGGTTGGTGAAACTTGCGGTGGTAAGAATAATGCCAATAAAATACTCAAGCAGCTTAAGAAAAGGAAGATCAAGTCCCATAGGCGCTAAACATATTGTGATGATAGCTAATGGCATAAGGAAAAATGACATTATAGGGACGGCGATAAGATTAGCGAGCACCGAATAGGTAGAAAAAACATAAAATTGATTTATCACTACTGGCGCTGTTACAATGCCAGCCAAAAAGCTGGAATAAATGTTTGAATATAAGTAAAACTTTATTTTAACTAAGATGCCTTTGCTTTCGCCCATAATCCATTTATGGCGCACGTAAAGCTCATAACCAGAAACTAATGACAACACTGCTATAAATGATAATTGAAAGCTTGGATGAAATATATATTCAGGATTTAGAGAGAGTATTATTCCGGCAGCTAAAGCAAGTGAACGCAAAGGGTGAGGGGTGCGTTCCAGCATGATTGCGAGAATAAATAAGGCGGTCATGATGAAAGCTCTAGTGGCGGCAATTTGCATACCTGTAAGCTCTAGGTAAAAATAGCTACCTATTAAGGAAATGATAGAAGCCAGCTGCTTTATATTTAAATTATGCGCAATAAAATCAGATAGGTTTAACAAGCAGCGACTAGCAATAAATAAAATCATTGCTACCAAAGATAAATGCAACCCAGATACGCATAATATGTGAGAGATGCCACTCCTACGCATATCTTGCATTAATTTTTTATTAAGGGCTTTACTTTCTCCCAGCAAAATTGCTGCAGCAAAGTTCCCTTTAACTGTTCCCATAGAGCTTATTAGCCTATCATAAATAGCCTTTCTGATTTTATAAATCACATTTTTATAAGTAGATTGGGAATGAGATAATATTTTTGGCTCTGCTAGCGCATAGCCGGTAGCACCAATTTTAGCAAAATAAGCATAAAAACCAAAATCATAACTGCCAGGTAAAAAGCTTTTTTGAGGTTTATAGAGCTTAGCAGTTATCTTGATTTTATCATTGAGAGAGATTGAGCGAGTATAACTTGCCGGTAAGCTTACTCTGACTTTACTTGGCATAGGAGTGCAGCTTGCTAGTTTATAAATATTCACTTGCGCAAGGACGAGCTGGGATCCTTTGATAGTAGGCTTGATGGATTCTATTACTCCTTCTAATTCAGAGACAATAGGGGCTGGAATAGTGTTGACTGTTAAAGTTAGGGTACGGTATTTGCTAATCAAAATACCAAATGCAAAGGCTATAGTAAGAAAGCATATAAACCGCGACAGCAATCCATATTCTTTTATTAGCAATAACCATAAAGAAGAGAGAAAAAAGATTAACGCTTGAGTGAAGGATGGCTCGAATTCTAATGAAAAATAGCAGATAATCCCAAAGATAAAGCTAGCAAAATACCAGAATATTAATTGGTTATATTCTTTCTCTAAGAAAGATACGACTTTTGTTAAAAGAAAATTGCCAAATTTTATTAAAAATGCGTCTGTAATCAATTAATTAGATTAGTATTGGCTTTTTCGAGCAGATAAATATAATACATCTAATCATTTAGAATATAACTTTTCCTATTTAAATGCTAGCGCTATTTTAACCGACAATTAAGTAAAAATATGTTTATCCAAACTGAAAACACTCCAAACCCAAATGCAGTAAAGTTTTTGCCAGGGATTTTAATATCTCCCGATTCTCCTCAGTATTTTACTGATGTAGAGGAGGCAAGAAAAGTCAGTCTTTTAGCTTATAATTTGCTAGAGACAAGGTACGTTAAGTCAGTATTTTTTGGCGAGGACTTTATTACTGTTGCTAAGGAGGAGAATATCGAATGGGCAATTTTAAAACCAGAAATATTAATGATAATGATGGATCACTTCTTATCTAACTTACCAATATTTCAAGTCCAAAAACCCCGTAATGACGAGGGGAGCCAGGCAAATTTGTCGGAAGTGGAAAAACAAATTATTGAAATTATTGAAACTAGAGTACGCCCTTCTGTAGCAATGGACGGAGGGGACATAATATATAAAGGATTTGAGAACGGGGTAGTAAAATTACAGTTACACGGTTCTTGCGCTGGTTGTCCGAGCTCTACTATTACTTTAAAAAACGGAATTGAATCGATGTTAAAGCATTTTGTACCGGAGGTAGAGGAAGTTATAGCAGTTGATTAGTTGCTAACTTAAGCAGTTAGTTGTAATAAAGCAGTTGATCGATAGAAGTAAATACGATAAACTCCCTTTGGAGTTTAGTTAATAAATAGTGGCGTGTAAATCCCACCTTTTCTACTTAATGGCGCTTAGCCTACAATTAATTGACAAGTTTATTATAATGGACAGTCTTGAAGAAAGGGTGATGAAAGTTAGTGACAAGCTAATGGAATACCTAGGCTTAGAGATTATAAAAGTTAATTTAGTTAAAGGGACCCCTAATATCCTTAAATTAATAATTGACAGAAAAGATGAAGCAAAAGTAAGCCTAGCAGATTGTCAATTGGTTAGTAAGCATATTTCCACTTTACTAGATGTTGAAAATATCATGCCGCTGAGTTATTGTTTGGAAGTGTCTTCAGCTGGAATTGAAAGACCTTTGGTGAGGCTCGCAGATTATATAAGGTTTTTAAATAGGGTTATTAAAGTTGAGTTAAATTGGTTGTTTGAAGGGCAAGTACGTTATCAAGGCAAAATAGTTAGAATTGAGAATAACAACATATCACTTGAACTCCAAGATCGTTGTTTGTTAATTCCTTTTGGTGCAATCAAGAGAGCTAACTTGGTAATGACGCAAGAATTATTTAAAAAATTATTAAATAAATATTAGTAGAAGCAGGAAAATTATGGCAAAAGTTGGTAATTTGGAAATTTTGCAAATCGTAGAAGCGGTAGCCCGCGAGAAAGGAATGCCGCGTGATATATTAATCTCTGCTATGGAGCAAGCTATCCAAGTTGCAGCCAAAAAAAAATATGGGCATGAGCATAATATTAAAGTCGAGATAGTGAAAAAAACTGGGGAAATAAGATTGATGAGAGTGCGAGAAGTGGTAGAGGAGTCAGAAAATCTTTTTACTCAGATTGCGCTGCACGAAGCTAGAGAAGAACAGCCGGACGTTAAAATAGGTGAGGAAATATATGAGGTTCTACCGCCAATTGAGCTTGGAAGAGTCGCCGCGCAAGCTGCAAAGCAAATTATCGTTCAAAAAGTGGCTGAAATAGAGAGACAAAAACAATATGAAGATTTTAAGGATAGAAAAGGAGAAATTATTAATGGCATAGTCAAACGTATAGAGTTTGGTAATGTAATAGTAGATTTGGGTCGTACCGAAGCAATAATAAAAAAAGATCAATTAATTAAAGGGGAAAATTTTAAAATTCATGATCGCGTGAAGGCATATGTACAGGATGTCAGATTAGAGCCAGTTGGACCCCAAATTTTTCTATCACGCGCTGATGAACAAATGTTGATCAAGTTATTTGAAGTAGAAGTACCGGAAGTATATGAAAAGGTGGTCGAAATCAAAGGAGTGGCTCGTGATCCTGGTTCTAAGGCAAAGGTTGCAGTATATGCCTCAGACTCTGCTACCGATCCAGTTGGCGCTTGCGTAGGAATTAGAGGCAATAGAGTACGTGCCATAACTAACGAATTAGGCGGAGAGAAAATTGATGTGATCTTATGGAGCAAAAACGTCGCTCAGTTTGTGATCAATGCTATGACTCCTGCAGAAATTGCTAAGATAGTCATTGATGAGGAAAAAGGAAAAGTAGAAGTGGTCGTTCCAACTGAACAATTAAGCATTGCTATAGGAAGAAGAGGGCAAAATGTGCGATTGGCTTCAAAGCTCACAGGATGGAATATAGATGTGATGACTGAAGAACAGGAATCTAAACAACGTAATGAGGAGTTTAATTCAAATACTGTTCTTCTTATGCGCGCTCTTAATATTGAAGAGGTACTAGCCCAGCTTTTAGCAGCAGAAGGTTTTACTCATGTAGAGCAAATAGCAGCAATAGATATCAGTGCACTAACTTCTATACAGGGTCTTGATGAACAACTAGCTGCTGAGCTAAAAAACCGAGCGGTTAATTACATTAATGATAAAAATGAAGAAATAGTGGAGAAGCTAGAACATTTGGGAGTGGAGCAAGAACTGATTGACATCTTAGAACTGTCCCCTGATTATGTTTTAAAACTTGCCGAATATGGAATCAAAACTATCGAAGACCTTGGTGAGATGAGCGTCGAGGAGTTTAGTAACCTAGTTAGTGGTTCTGGCTTAAGCGAGCATGATATTGAGATGCTCATAACAACGGCTAGAATGCAATAAGCCAAAACATTAGAGCAATCGTTAACTTGTTCCAAGTTTAAGTATACTTAATAAGTCAATATTGGAAGTTACTAAGTTAATTTGCTATATAATAATAGCTTTAGAATTACTTCATAGAGAAGAAAAATTTTTAAAAACTACTAGGATAACTTAAAAAATTATAAACTTAATTAAGTTTATACTATTTATAAAAAATAATTTATTATAGTTTGATATATTTGCCATAATAATTTCAACTTATGACCACAGAAGCTAACGAAAACAAAACCAAAAAGCTAACCTTAAACAGCTCAAAATTGTTGCTTAACAAACCAGTTAAGCTAAAAAACATGTCTAGAACTGTTGTTAGTTCTGCTTTTAACACTATTGTAGAGGTTAAAAGCAGTAAAACAATTAGCAGTAGTGGTCTGTTGCTGAGCAAAAATAGTGCGCCATTAACTCCTGCTACTGAGATTACCAGTGAAGAGTTTAGCAAACGCTTAGACCTTTTAAAAAAGGCAGCAGAACAAGCGAAAGTAAAAGATCAGGATATTAGTAAAATCAATACTGTTACTGAGCTGGCAGCAATTAATCAATTTGCTAGCAACAATTCCAGTGCAACCTCAGAGAATGAGGAAAGTGGAGTCGCGAATACTAATTTAAAAGTGGGTAATGGCGAATTAGCATCTAACAAAAATACTGCCATTAAAGCTTCTAAAGAACCAGTGCCAATAGAATTGGAAGGGAAAGAAGATGAGGCTAAGAAAAAGAATGGTAAAGCTGTTAGTCATAAACCTAAAGTAGAAGAGGTTAAGAAATTCAAAAAAGCAGATGTGCTGCAATTGCTTTTAGATGAGGACGAAGTAGCAGAGGAAGAGCCAGTTGTAGGCAGGAAATTAAATACAAAAAGAAAGGCGAAATCTAAAAACAAATTACCTCAGCAAAAACAAGAAAAGATTTATAGAGAAGTTATAATTCCTGAAACAATCAGTGTGGGCGATCTGGCTAACAGAATGACAGAGAAGGTTACGGATGTCATAAAAGAATTAATGAAGCTGGGGGTAGCAGCCAGCAGTAGCCAAACAATTGATTCTGATACTGCTGAGCTTGTGGTAACCAGCTTGGGTCATAAAGCAAAGATAGAAAAAGCCTCCGATGTTGAAAATATATTAAATTATGAGGCAGAAGCTCCAGAGGAGCTTAAACCCAGAGCCCCAGTAGTTACAGTTATGGGGCATGTAGATCATGGTAAAACCTCGCTGCTTGATAGCCTGAGGTCTGCCACCGTAGCAGCAACGGTAAAGAGGTTACTTTTATTGATACTCCAGGGCATGAGGCTTTTACTGGAATGAGAGAACGTAGTGCTCAAGTTACTGACATAGTGGTGTTAGTAGTAGCAGCTGACGATGGAGTTAAGCCCCAAACGGTTGAAGCAATCAAACATGCGAATGCAGCTCATCTTCCTATAATTGTAGCAGTTAATAAAATTGATAAGCCTAGCGCTAATATTGAGGCAGTTAAGCATGAATTGCTGAATTATGGTTTAGTAGCTGAGGAGTTTGGAGGAGAAACCATGGTTATACCAATCTCTGCTTTGAAAAAGACTAATTTGGATAAGTTGCTGGAAACTATTTTTTTACTTGCTGATCTTCACGAGCTTAAAGCCAATCCCACAGGCTTGGCATCTGGAGTGGTTATTGAAGCTAGGGTCGATAAAAATAAAGGGGTGGTTGCTACGGTGCTAGTGCAGCGCGGCGCTTTAAAAGCAGGCGATATAGTAGTAGCTGGAACAAGCTATGGTAAAATAAAAAATATTAATAATGATAGATTGATAGCAATAAATAGTGCGGGACCTTCTGAGCCGGTAGAAATTTATGGATTAAGCGAGCCCCCTCGAGCTGGTGATAAGTTCCATGTAGCACCAAGCGAGAAACACGCTAGAGATATTATAAAATATCGTACTTACATGGCGAAAGAGGATAAATTAATCGATAAAAAATCTAGTTTAGAAGATTTATTCCTTATAGCTTCTGGTAAATCAACAATGAAAGAGCTGCCGTTGATCGTTAAATCAGATGTGCAAGGCTCGCTGGAAGCAATTATCTACAGCTTAAATAAATTGCCTGATAATGAGGTAAAAATAAAGTTCCTCCATACTGGAGTAGGTAGCATAACAGAGTCAGATGTAATACTTGCTAAGGGGTCAGATGCAATTATTATAGGTTTTAACGTTAAGGCAAATACCAACGCATTAGTAATAGCAGAAAAAGAAAAAGTAAATTTGGCATATTATTCAATAATTTACTCGTTAATAGACTATGTTAGAGAAGTAATGAGCAGTATGCTTGCGCCGTCCATACGGGAAAAATATCTAGGTTCCGTAGAAATTAGGCAAATATTTAATATTTCCAAAATAGGCAATATTGGCGGTAGTCTAGTAATTAAGGGAACGATCAAACGAGGTGCCAAAGTTAAGCTATTGCGTAATAATAATACAATCTATGAAGGAAATCTTAAAACATTAAAGCGCTTTAAAGATGATGTGGCGCAAGTTAAAGAGGGATTTGAATGTGGTATTGCCTTAGAGAATTATGATGATATTCAGGTTGGCGATATAGTTGAGGCATTTGAGATAATTGAGGAAAAAAAGCAACTATTGTAGTTATTAATTTATGATAAAAATAAGTAGAAAATTTTAATAGTTATGATGAAACACACAGTATCACATAGACAACAAAAAGTAGCTAGCTTAATAAATATTGCTGTTGTGGATGCCCTAAGACGCGGCAAAATGATAGATTATCGGTTAATAGGGTGCCCAGTTACTATTACTAAAGTTATAGTAACTGCAGATCTTAAAATAGCCAGTTGTTATTTTATCCCTTTTAATACTCAGCTTAGCCACGATGAACTTATGCAAGCTTTTGAAAAGTCTAGGTATGTAATAAGGAATATTGTTACCCACGAAATTCAGCTTAAATATTCTCCTGAACTGCGTTTTTATTATGATGCTGGATTTGAGAATACAACCAAGGTAGAGAAAATCTTAAAGGAAATTAGTTCCTAATCTCTAATTCTAGTAAATACAACTTCCTTTTTCCTAACTATTCAAGTTAAAAAAGTATATAACGCTAGCATCCGTAATAGAAGTCAACTATAAAAATAGCAGAAACTATAATTTTACATCAGATTTTTCCCAAAACGAATTATTTTTAAGTAGAGCATTCATATAACAAACTCATGTTACGCATGGAGGTTGAAAAGGGTGAGGTATAGTATAAATTTAGAGGTAAAATATAATAGAGTGGGAAGGATTGAGAGGAAGGATACTGGATATTTATACAGATTATTTGATTAGCTAGAATAAACAATGTATACTGGACTGAAAAAATAGGACAAGGAAGAAGGAAGTTTTGTTTCCTAAT
>CAZMMN010000012.1:0-17786 GCA_964567405.1 uncultured Rickettsiaceae bacterium
CATAGGGAAGCCTTTCCAGCCTATGCACTCTCTGAAAAATGACAAAGTCGGGAGCGGAGAAACTTATCATCAAAAGATTCATGATTATGATAAGTATTTTTTACTTCAACCCTCTATTTTTATAAAATTCTGAGCTACTTTCCCAATCTCTAATCTTTACAAACAAAAATAGATGAGCTTTTAATCCTAGTGTCTTTTCAATTTCTATTCGGGCTTTTGAGCCTATTTCTTTGATTTTACTTCCGCCTTTGCCTAGTATTATTGATTTGTGACTGTCCTTAGAAATAATAATATTTTGATGAATTTTTGTCGATTTATCAGACAGAGTTTGCCATTGTTCAGTTTCCACAGTTAAATTATATGGCAGCTCATCATGCAGGTTTAAAAATAGCTGTTCTCTAGTTATCTCAGCAGCTAAAAAGCGCATTGGCAGGTTAGTAATATCATCTTCTGCATAAAGCCAAGGCGTTTGTTTGGCATAACTGCAAATTATGGGGATTAATTCTTTTATTCCTGTGCCAAGTAAGGCGGAGATCTTAAGAATTGTTGGGTTGATAAAATGGTGTTGCAGATAACTAGTAATAATGTCAAGTTGCGGTGATTTTAAATCAGTTTTATTTAGCAAAAAGACTGGCGTTATTTTTATCTCTATTAGCCTATTTAATATCATTATAGTTAAATCATCTAGCTTTTTGGCGCTATCTATTATTAACATGACTATATCCGCGCCATTTAAGCTAGACCATGCACACCTTACCATAGCTCTTTCAAGGCGCCTAGACGGTTCGAATATACCGGGAGTATCAAAAATAATGGCTTGAGTATCACTAAGGGTAATAATGCCGGTGATAATAGAGCGAGTAGTTTGTACTTTATGAGTTACAATAGAGATTTTTTGACCAATTAGGCAGTTAAGCAAAGAGGACTTGCCAGCGTTGGGCTTGCCGATTATACATACTGAAACCAATTTTTGCTTTTCTTTATCCATTTGCTTAATTCTTACTAATAGGTTTTATTTATCTCCTCCAATAGCTTTTGGGCAGCCTGTTTTTGAGCAGCTTTAATAGAACTACCTTGTCCTGTAGCTTGGTAGATTTGTACTTTTACTATTACTGTAAAAGTTGAGCAATGAGATGGTCCTTCTCGTTGAATAACCGTATATATCGGTTTATCGCCGCCATTTGACTGAGACCATTCTTGCAATTCGCTTTTAGGATCATTGATGTCATTATCAGTGACTAAGAAACTTCCCCACCAATTCTTAACTATTTGAGTAATAGTTTCAATGTTACTGTCAAGATAAATAGCTGCAATTAAAGCTTCCATGGTATTTTCTATATTGTTAGGATTATTGCGTCCTCCTCCATGTTCCTCGCCTAACGTCATGATAATATATTTAGACAGATCAAACTCCGACGCAACAGCACATATACTATCTCGCCCTACTAAACATGCTCTGATTTTTGCTAGTTTGCTCTCGCTGCCAGTAGCATGTCTTTTAAATAAAAGCTCAGTAATAATGAAGTTTAATATTGCATCTCCTAGTAGCTCTAGTCTTTCGTAGTTTTTTATTGGCGTCTTGCTTTGTCGTTGTTTTAAAGAAGGGTGACTTAAAGCTTCTATAAGCAGGCTTTTATTGTTGAACGCATAATTTATAGCATTCTCAAGCTCTTTTATTTGATTAGCGCTAATCATTTCTTTTATCCATCTAGGGAATATAGGCTTTTAAATATTCTATTAAACCTTATTGAACAAAGCCACGTCCATATTCGCGTGACTCTTTCTAAGATCTTTCCCTGAGCTACCCATAGTTGTTCCTTGGTAGAAAATAATATAAATTGTCCTTTGGCTATAAAATTCTCAAAAGGCACAAAACCTAGCTCTATTCTACTGTCATTTGAGGCATCGCGATTGTCGCCGAGGAAAAAATATTTATCTTGTGGCACATGAAATGTTTCAGTAGTGCTATATCGATGATTTGGCAGCATCGGATCATTTTGCGCATGTTTATAAGAAAAGTAGCTAACACCATTGGGTAGAGTTTCCCTATATTTTCTGTATCGTTGTCCATCGTCGTCGCTGCATTCCCCTATTTCCTCGCGCTCAATAGCTTTATCATTAATATATATTATATCATTGATTAGCTGAATTTTGTCTCCTGGCAATCCCACTAGTCTTTTAATATACCTAATATCCATATTATGCGGCGGACGAAAAATTACTATATCTCCTCTTGCAGGATCAGAAGCAAAAATTCTGCCGCTGAAGATATTAGGACTAAACGGAAAAGAATGTTTACTATAGCCATATGTATATTTAGTAGAAAATATATAATCATTTTCAATGATAGTATTTTTCATAGAACCAGTAGGGACAAAGAAAGGCTCAACCAAAAAAATTCTAATTACTAAAGCGATTGCTATAAGCTTAAGGAGGGAAAGTATCTCGGTTGCGGTACTTATGCTTTTTTTATTAGTATTTGTTTCCATCTTTTATTAATAAATTTTATGAGAGTAAGATTATTTGCTAATACAACAAAATTTAAGGATTTGCTACTAGAAAATAAATGCTAGTTAATAGGAAACTTTTTAGCAAGAGATTGCACTTGTTGCCATATTTTTTGTTCGGTTTTACTATTATCTTCCTGCTTTCTTAAGCCCTCAATAATTTCTGTAATCATCTCGCCAACTTGTATAAATTCCTCTTCTTTAAAGCCTCTGGTAGTGCAAGCAGGAGTGCCTAGCCTAATCCCTGAGGTCACAAAAGGCGAATGTTGGTCAAAGGGGATGGTATTTTTATTGCAGGTAATTCCAGCTCTATCAAGCGATTCAGCAGCTATTTTGCCAGTTATGCTAAGTTCCCGTAAGTCCACTAATACCATATGATTATCAGTGCCGCCAGTTATAATGTGCAAACCATGTTTTTGGAGAGTGGAGCTAAGGGTTTTGGCGTTGCTTAATAACTGCTTGATGTAATTATTATATTCTGGCTTTAATGCTTCTCCGAGAGCTACGGCTTTAGCGGCTATCACGTGCATTAATGGACCGCCTTGCAAACCCGGAAATAAAGCTTGGTCAATTTTTTTGCCAATTTCTTCATTATCAGATAAAATAATGCCACCTCTTGGACCTTTGAGAGTTTTATGAGTAGTGGAAGTGACAACATCTGCATATGGCAAAGGGCTTTGATGATAGCCAGCTGCCACTATACCGGCTATATGGGCAATATCTGCCATAAAATATGCCCCAACTTTATCGGCAATTTGCCTAAATATTGAAAAATCTATTGTTCTTGAATAGGCAGAATAGCCAGCAATAATTAATTTTGGTTTATGCTTTAATGCCAGTTTTTCTACTTCCTCGTAATCTATTAAGAAACTATTTTTATTTACTCCATAAAAAATAGGCTTAAACCATTTTCCTGAGATATTGGCTGCTGCACCGTGCGTTAAGTGACCTCCGCTGTTTAAGGACATGCTTAATATAGTGTCCCCTGGCTGTAGAAGGGCTAGGAATACTGCTTGATTAGCCTGTGATCCCGAATGAGGCTGCACGTTAGCGTATTTACAATTAAACAGCGCTTGCGCTCTAGCAATTGCAAGGTTTTCGGCTTTATCAACTTCATGGCAGCCGCAATACCATCGTCTTCCTGGGTACCCTTCCGCATATTTGTTAGTTAAGCAAGAACCTTGCGCTTCTAAGACAGCTTTGCTGACAAAGTTTTCAGAGGCAATTAATTCTATATAATCATTTTGGCGCTGTGCTTCGGCTTTAATTATTTGATAAATTTCCTGGTCTGTATCTGCTAAACTGCTCACTGGCTAACCTATAGATATGTATTTTTTTAACTGGTAAAATGATAGCAGGTCTAGATAATTTAACAAGCTGCAATAAGTAACATATATACTTTTTGATAATTATAAGCTAATTAGTTACTGTAGTGGCGAGAGGTAATGACAAAAGCAAAAAATGAAGAAATCAATTGATATTGACCTTAATAAAATCTCTGAACACGAAGCAGCAGATTTGTTAAAAATACTCAGCTTAGAGATAGATAAGCATAATAAAGCTTATTTTGAAGATAATAATCCTCTTATCTCGGATGCGGAATATGATCAATTATTTAATATCAACTTAGCGCTAGAACAAAAATTTCCTCATCTTGTTTTGCCTAACAGCCCTTCAAAAAGAGTAGGTAGCTTAGTAGTAGCGGAAAAGTTTGCTAAAATTAAGCACAAAGCGCCAATGCTTTCCTTAAGCAATGCTTTTAGCGTCAAAGATGTAGAAGATTTTGTAAGTAAGATCAGGAATTTTCTCTCCCTGGATTATTTTTCTCCTATTTTCTGTGAGCCAAAAATTGATGGTCTTTCCTTTGCTGCGTTGTATGAGAAGGGTAAGTTGCAGGTGGCAAGCACTAGAGGAGACGGTTTCGTAGGTGAGGATATTACTGCTAATATTAAGACTATTAAGAACTTTCCGCACCAGCTGCAAAATGCTCCCGAAATAATGGAAGTAAGGGGAGAAATCTACTTAAATAAAGCAGATTTTGCTGCCTTAAATACTTTGCAGGAAAATATTGGCAAATCACAATTTGCCAATCCCCGTAATGCTGCTGCTGGTTCAATTCGGCAGTTAGATTCTAATATTACTGCTGCGCGTCCTTTAAAATATTTTGTCTATGCAGTAGGGCAGGTAAGTCAAAGAATAGCTGGTACTCAACAAGAACTGTTAATTACCTTAAAGCAACTAGGGTTTGTCGTTAATTCTTTTAGCATGCTTGCTAGTAACTTAGAGGAAATGCTAAAGTTTTATGAACAACTTAAAACAGTTAGAGAAACCCTAGAGTACGAGATAGACGGCGTAGTATACAAGCTTAACGATTTCGTTTTGCAGGAGCGAATGGGCTATATTGCAAGGAGCCCTAGATTTGCTATAGCCCATAAATTTCCAGCAATAATTGGCAGAACTAAACTTTTAAGGATAACTATCCAGGTAGGCAGAACGGGTGTTCTAACCCCTGTAGCTGAGCTGGAGCCTTTAGCTATTGGTGGAGTAATGGTTGGTAGAGCAACTCTCCATAATTACTTAGAAATCATCAAGAAAGATATACGCATAGGCGATTATGTTTTCTTACAAAGGGCAGGGGATGTAATACCGCAAGTTACGGGAGTAGATGTGAACCTGCGTGATGCCACAGCTCATCAATTCCAAATGCCTGCGCATTGTCCTTCATGCAATGCCCTCCTGCATTATAGTAAGGAAGATGCGATAATTAGATGTGGCAATAAGCTAAATTGCCCTGCACAAACGTACGCACGAATATGCCATTTTGTTTCTCGGGATGCAATGAATATTGAGGGGCTAGGAAAAAAGCAAATTAGATTTTTACTTGAAGAAGGGTTAATTAACGATCAGGTAGATATTTTTTATTTAAAGCAAAAAAGTGATAATAGCTTATGCCCGCTTGAAAATAAGCCAGGATGGGGAACAAAATCAGTGGAGAATTTGTATAATAATATTGAAAAAGCCAAAGAGATCAGCCTTAATAAATTTATATATTCTTTGGGTATTAGACATATTGGTGAAACGAGCGCTAAGCTGCTTGCCAGAGAATTTAAAAAGCTCGCTAATTTTTTAGCGGCAATTGAGGAGCTGCGGGCAGGTGTCCTCAGCATATATTCAAAACTAGCTAACATTCAAGGATTAGGAGATAAAACTCTGAATGATATGATAGAGTTTTTAAAAATTGCGGAAAACTGGGGAATAATAAAACAACTTGCCTCTATCTTAAATATTACAGACTACCAGGATGAACAATCTGTAAAAAGCTTAATAACAGGCAAGGTGATTGTTTTCACTGGTTCGTTAGAGCGAATGTCGCGCGCAGAAGCAAAATCTCACGCTGAGAGATTAGGAGCCATCGTCGCCAGCAACATTACTGCTAGTACAAATCTTGTAGTAGCTGGTAATGATGCTGGCAGCAAGCTTAAAAAAGCCGGGGAAATGGGCATCCAAATTATTAATGAAAATGAATGGAATAATATAATCCAAAGAAATAAAATATGATAAAACAGCGTGTTAGTGAATTAAGGGAATTACTTAGCTTATACAATATCAATGGCTATATAATACCTCCTAATGATGAGTATATGAGCGAATACCCAGCTGAGTATGCGCATCGCTTAACTTATATTACTGGCTTTACGGGCTCTAATGGAATAGCGGTGATTTTAGTAAATGCCGCCTTGTTTTTTACAGATGGCAGATATTTAGAGCAAAGTCGCTATGAGCTTGATGATAGTCTTTTCCAAATCTATGATCTAAAGCAGCTGCGTAGCTTTAACTGGCAGGCGGTTATTACCGAACTAAAAGAAACGAGAGAAAATAAGCTGGTTATTGGCTATGACCCCCAGCTCTTTAATGCTAAAATGTTGCAAGCTTTTTCCTGCTCTATTTTGACTTTTCAGCCGTTGGATATCAACCTAATTGATAAAATTTGGCTTAATAAACCGTTAAAGCCTTCTTCAGAAGTATCTATTTATCCGCTAGAATTTGCTGGGCAGCCACATAACGATAAGATTAATATTTGCCGCCAAACGCTTAAAAAATATGAAGCTGAAGCGTTGGTTGTCACTGCGGTTGATTCCATTTGTTGGCTGCTAAATCTTAGAGCCTCCGATACTTTATACTCTCCATTAATGCTTAGCTCGTTAATATTGACCAATACCCATGTTTATTTATTTATAGATCCGCAGCGAATTCCGCAAAGCGTTAATGACGAAAGACCAGAGATTACTTTTTTAGCTGAAAATTCCCTACCAGCAAAATTACTGAGCATTGAAGGAAAAGTTTTAGTTGATGAAAGTTCCACTAATCTGTTTATTATGAGTTTGCTGGGGAATAAGCAAGTAGAGAAAATAATTGATCCTTGCCAGATCCTCAAAGCATGCAAAAATGCAATAGAACTCTCTAATGCTGCCAGCGCTCATGTCAAGGATGCTATAGCGGTGTGTGAGTTTTTATCCTATGCGGCGCGCTCTCTTCCAGCTGAAATAACTGAATATGAATTAGGGCAGCTTCTGACCTCTTTAAGAAGACAGCATAAAGAGTATGTGATGGATAGTTTTCCTACTATCTGCGGCTTTCAAGAAAATAGCGCTATAATTCATTATCGGGCGACCCAATCTGCTGCTAAGCAAGTAAACGGACAAGGGTTGCTCCTTGTTGATTCTGGCGGGCAGTATATGGGTGCTACTACGGATATTACTCGAACAATAGTTATTGGTAATCCTACCACTGAGCAAAAAAAACGTTATACTCAAGTTCTGAAAGGTCATTTGGCTTTATCTGCCGCTCGGTTCCCTGGTAATGTTTCTGGTGCTTGCTTAGATATTCTAGCGCGCCAATTTCTTTGGCAGGATTGTGAAGATTATCCCCACAGTACTGGTCATGGAGTAGGTAATTTTCTAAATGTCCATGAAGGACCGCAGAATATAAGCTTATATAGTAATATTACTTTAAAAAGTGGAATGGTTGTCTCTAATGAACCTGGATATTATTTACACGAAAAATTTGGGATTAGGATTGAGAATCTGATGTATATTAAACCAGCAGTAGAGAATAGCAATTACCTAGAATTTGAAAACTTAACTCTAGTGCCATACTGCCAACAATTAATAGAATATTCCAGCTTAACCATCCAGGAAATCACCTGCCTTAAACTCTATTATCAGCGCATTCATACTAAAGTTTACCCGTTTTTATCACCGCTAGCAAAAAAATGGCTTCTAGCGCAAATTCAAATCTAACAACCTCATAATTTTCATATTTTCCCATTTTGGTAAGATGAAAAACAACTTTTGAGCATTTATGGTGATTAAAAAAATTGTTGTTAGCTGAATTTTAGCACTGCTAGAAGCTTGATCAAATCGGGTAATTAACTATAATTTTTCATTTGCCACCACTTCAGTGAGAGTCACTCCAATCTTGTTATCTACTATAACTATCTCTCCCTTAGCAACAATTTTATTATTTACGTAAACATCTATTGGGTCACCAACGTTTCTCTCCAGTTCGATAACTGCTCCGCGACCAAGCTTTAATAGACTACTTAGCTGCATTGTTGTTTTGCCGAGCACTACCGATAGCTGCACAGGAATATCGTATAATGCTTCAATGGTTAGTTCATTACCTTCAGTATTGTTAGGATTGTCACTGTTTTTCATATATGTACCTGAGTTATTCTATAATATTTTGTAGTTGCTCTAAAATATCCTGGATTTCCTTAATCAACTGTGATTGGTTGTAGTCAAAATGTGAGTCATTCCACTCAAGTCGGCAGCTGTTTTTATCAATATTAGAATCTTCTACTATTTGTAAATGGTCTTTTAGTTTCGGTGGTAGATCATTTGCGTGTAAAATATTATTGCAAATGTGCGTACGGGTAGGATGGATTATTAATTTTATTTTTCCTTCATTATAAAATTCTTGGATAGTCTTTAGCAATTGCGTTCTTAGTAGCTGCTCAAAGTCAATAGGTAAAATCAAACATATTTTTTTTAAAAGATCAGAGAGGAGAGAAGCGGACAATCTAGCTGCCTGAACATTAATATCGGAGATTTGACAGATTTCGGATAATTTTTCTTGCAACATTTCAGCAAGGTTATTATCAGCTTTCAAACCATCAATTATCTCTTCATACTCAGCTTTGCTAGCATCTAGACCCTTATTATAGGAGTCCAGCTTGATTTGTTCTATATCTACTGCTTCTGCTTTATTCTCATCTTTTTTTTCTAACTCTTCACTTAAGCTACCTGCTGCGTCGTTTTCTCCTTCTTCCTTATTAACTATATTGCTGAAATGTTGAGTGATAACAGTATTAATTAATTCTTCTTCACCACTAGAAGGACCTGTTTGACTTCTATAAAAATTAGCTACTGCTAACTTTGGTAATTCTTGAAAAACAAATTTTTTATGTTTAGCCATAAAAATTATATTATAAATTCATCTTTATCATCCATCAAAACTTCTATCTCGCCGTTTTCAATTAAGGTTTTGGTTAAGTTTACTATTTCTGCTCTTGCGTTATCCACCTCTCGTGCACGAACTGGTCCAAGAGAATTAAGTTCGTCTATAATTATATTAGCCGCTCTTTGTGACATATTAGAGAAAAATACATTACGCAATTCTTCAGAGCTACCTTTCAACGCGACAACCAACCTTGATTTATCTATATCTCTTAGTAATCTTGGTACACTCTTCGGATTAACCTTAGCTAAATCTTCAAAGGTGAACATTAAGTTCTTTATGCTAGCCGCTATCTCGGGTAAATTTTCTTCCAGCATCGACATATACTTAGCTTCAACGCTACGCTCTAGTCTATTAAATATATCAGCGATAAGATTATGACTATCGCGTTTTCGGGCTCGAGAAGTATTAGTAACAAATTCTTGGCGCAAGGTTTTTTCTAGACCATCCAATACTTCTTTTTTGACTGCTCCTATGTTAAGCATTCGAGAAATAACCTCAAAAGCAAATCTATCCGGCAGGATGCTAAGAACTTTTGCTGCGTGCTCAGGAGCGATCTTAGATAAAACTAATGCTGCTGTTTGAGGATGCTCATTTTTTAAATATAAAGCTAATAGTTCTTCATTAACATTGGTAAGTTTTTGCCAAGTATTTTTTCCTTGCGGACCTGTAAGTTCAGCAATGATGTGCGCGGCTTGTTCTGGATCCAAAACTTTTTCTAGTAATTTTTTGGTAGTATAAAAATCTCCTAAAAACGAACTACCAACGGAAACGTCATAGCTTAATTGTTCCATTAACTTATCAACTATCTCTGGTTTTACACTGCCAAGATTCGACATTGCATGAGAAACTTCTTTAATTTCTTCTTCTGTCATCATCGAAAGTATCTTAGTAGCATTTTCTTCTGGAATAGACAATAATACTATTGCAACTTTTTGAATTCCAGTAAGCTTTAATATATCATCGCTCATTTAGCTATTTTCTTTAAACCATTTACGTAATATCGATATTGTTTCCTGAGGATGAGAGACAATAAATTCATTAACTCGATGAGTATTCATCTGGGTATTGCGTCTTCTTTCTTGTTTTATATCATCTTCATCCCCTTCTTTTTCATTCATCCTACTAGGAGTAGCTGGAGAAGAAGTGCTGGGCATATTTCCAAGACCAGCCAGTAAAACCTCTTCGCCTTTCCTCACTTCAAATGCTTTCAAGGCAATAGGTCTAATAACAGTTATTAATACTAATATCACCACTATAGCAAATACAACGGTTTGGAATAAATTTGGCAATTCTTCCCTAATCCAACTAATATTGTCTTCAACTTCTAACGGCAAGTTTGAGTCATTAGAAAATTGCATATTTATAACTTCTATTTGATCATTTCTTTCTTCGTTAAACCCTACTGCAAACTTGACTAAGTTTTTAATTTTTTCAAGTTCTTCTTGAGTTCGAGGAATATATTCTAAAGGAGAATCAGCATTTTTTTTGTAAGTACCATCTACTAATATGCCAATAGATAAATGTTTGATTGCTCCTACTTCGCTTATATAATTTTTTACTGTTCTAGATATTTCATAGTTTGTTGTTTGCTCGCTTTTTTCAACAGTCGCATTAGATTTATTAGAATCTTCCGCGCCCGAATTTGGCAAATTATTTGCAACTGACATATCTACGCTATCTTCACCGCTTGCGACAGGAGTGCTTTCTCTCTCATCTGAAACCTGTGTAGACCTTACAACTGCACTATCAGGATCGTAAATCTCAGAATTAGTTACCACCCTATCAAAGTTCATCATAGCAGTAACTTGCGCTTTAACTTTTCCAGCGCCCAGCGATTGTCCTAACAAATCTTCTATAATTTTCTTAATTCTGTTTTCGTACGCCACGCGATATTCATCATTTTTGGCGCCACTGAAATTATCTTCTTCTTGGGTTCCTATTCTTAAGGATTTACCGCTATTGTCTACGATAGTTATATTTTTTTGATCTAACCCTGGCACTGCGGTAACTACTAAGTGGCTTAAGGCTTCTATTTCAGCTTTAGTTAAGCTTTTATTCTTTTTAAATTTTAAAACTAATGAAGCTCTTGGTTCTTCCTTATCTTGAGAAAATATTTGCTTAGCTGGTAAAACCAAATGGACACGGCATTTCTCCACTTGTTCCAGCCCAGAAATGGTTCTTGCTAATTCTCCTTCCAGCGCTCTTAATAATTTTATATTTTGAGAGAAATTAGTGGCGCTTATCCCATCTTCCTTATCAAATACTTCATACCCTACTACGGATCCTTTATTTGGCACTCCAATTTGCGCTAAGCTTACTCTGATACGGGATACTTGGTCACTTGGCACTTTAATTACTGTTCCATTTGAATGGAGCTGATAAGCTATTTTTTTGTTTTCCAGTTCTTGAATTATTTTATTGCTATCTTCCATATCAAGGTCGGAATATAGCACTTTCATCTCTCCGGTTGAAACTCGCGATAAAAACATCACAAAAAGAATAATAAATGCTAGTATTGAACCGCCAATTAAGCTTAGCTTTAAAGGGCTCAAGCTCTTAAAGAACTGGGTTATAACTTCTATCAATTAAACACCTAAAACTTAATAAAGGAACGAGCTAATTTTACTTAGTTAGCTATAAAAGTCAATAAGTTTCACCGCGCTATACTAACGGCTTTTTTTATGGACAGGATTTTCGCCCTTTTAGGTTTTAGAAGGTGAAATAATATAAAGTTGATGCTGCCTATATCCTTATTAACTCATGTTACGCAGTAGATGCAATATCTACGCACTAACACAGTACTTTAGTATTGAATCTGCTTTACAAGCTCAATCCTAAGCCAGCGACTTCAGTCAGTTGTACTTAAAACTCTATTTCTTTTGTCCTCCATGCATAGAAGCTATTGCTAAAAGCTAATATAATATCTTTTAAAGAATTACAAAATATATCTGCTTTAAACATCTACCGCGTAACATGAGTTATTAGGAAACAAAACTTCCTTCTTTCTTGTCCTGTTTTTTAGTCCAGTATATTAGGATAAAAACGATTAATTAGATGATAGGCATATTTATACCAATTGCTCGTAGGATAATTATAGCCGAGGACAGCGGCATATTTCTTAGCTTCCTCTCCAAGTCCTAGCATTATGAATCCTTCAACAATTCGATAAAGCGCTTCAGGGGTGTGAGAAGTAGTTTGATAATTGTTTATTGCTTCCTGGAAGCGTAAGATAGCAGCCATAGGGTTTTTCTTATATAAATAATAACGACCTATTTCCACTTCTTTGCCTGCTAGATGTTCATTTACTAAATCAATCTTTAATCTAGCATCCAAGGCATATTTGGTATTAGGAAAACGCTTGATGACTTCCTCGCAACTTGTTTTAGCTAAGTGCGTTTTTGATTGATCAAGAGCTACTTCCGAAATTTGCATATAATAAGATAAAGCTCTTAAATAATAAGCATATGATATATCGCTATGCATTGGATGCAGCTTGATAAAAGTTTCTAATACATCTATCGCGTCATCAAACTGAGAGTTTTCAAAATGGGAGTAAGCCTGCATTAATTCTGCTTGTGGCGTTATATCATTGCCTGGATGCTGGAAGAAAATTTTTTGAAATTCTCTAGCGGCATCTTGATATTTTCCTCGTTCCAGCAGCGTTAAGCCTTTGCTATATAGCTCTCTAGCCGGTACGATTAGCTCATCATCATCCTTTTTGCTTTTGCAGCCCGTTAAAATAAGAGCGGCAGTTATTATTGCCGAGAAAAAATATAATCTTAATATGGTCATAACAAAACAATAAATTTTAATACTAGTTTATACACGAGATGAGAGCCGTCAGACAAGATATTTTTGCTTTCTCTATCTTTTAGGCATTAGAACAATGTAGTTAAGCTTTATTGCAATATTAGAAAATTTGTATAGAATAACTGTCTTGCTTAAGGTTATGAGTATGAAGATTAACGCGCTAAAACCAAGTTCTACTATAGTAGTTGCAATGTCAGGTGGGGTCGATAGTTCTACGGTAGCCGCTATGCTTGCTAAGGAGGGCTATAGGGTGATTGGTGTTACGCTGCAATTATATGATCACGGGCAAGCTGTTAACAAAAAAGGAGCGTGCTGTGCAGGGCAAGATATATATGATGCCAAAATGGTGGCATCTATTTTAAATATTCCGCATTATGTGCTTGATTATGAGAGTAATTTTAAGGAAGCCGTTATAGATGACTTTGTTGACAGCTATATGAGAGGCGAAACGCCGCTGCCATGTGTTCGGTGCAATCAGTCAGTAAAGTTCAAGGATTTGTTAAATATGGCAAAGAGTCTGGGGGCGGAAATGCTAGCTACTGGGCATTATGTGCGTAAATTGCAAGGAAGCAGCGGACCAGAGCTGCATACTGGGATTGAGGCGCATAAGGATCAAAGCTATTTTCTGTTTGCAACCACTATGGAGCAACTGCAATATGTAGATTTTCCTTTGGGAGAGTTAACTAAAGAACAGACTAGGGAAATGGCAAGTAGGTTTGGTTTACCAGTAGCGCAAAAAGATGATAGTCAGGATATTTGTTTTGTGCCGTCAGGAGACTATCGCAGCGTCATAGAAAAGATTAATCCTAATGCTAGTAAGAAGGGAAAGATTATCCATGTTGATGGATTTGAACTTGGTCAGCATAATGGCATTATGAATTTTACCATAGGGCAAAGGCGAGGGCTTGGCATAGCTTTTCCTGAACCGCTATATGTAATAAAAATTGATCCAGATAATCAAATTGTGTATGTAGGATCTGAAGATAGACTAGAGACGCAGCAATTTACTATAAAAGATGTTAATTGGCTGCTAGAAGAAGAAATACAAGAGGAATTGGAAGTGCAGGTCAAGATAAGATCTACCAAGCCTGCAGTGCCTGCTAAGATTTATAAAATTAGTCATGATAAAATGGCGGTGAAGCTGCTAGCTCCTATAAAGGCTGTTACTCCAGGGCAAGCGTGCGTTATATACCATCAAACAAGAGTGCTAGGAGGTGGGTGGATCACTAGAGAGATATTTTCTTAAAAAGATAAAATTATTAACTTATATTAATGGTAAAAGGTAGGATTTAATGAGTAGCTTATTAGCGAGAAAAACCTTTGAATCAGTTAAAGAAGGAAGTGGTAGTAGCCTTAGCAAAACGATGGGGGCTTTTGATTTAATTTTACTAGGACTTGGCGCTATTATTGGTACCGGCGTATTTGTGGTGACTGGCATGGTTGCCGCAAAATATTCTGGTCCTGCTGTTATGTTATCATATTCCATCGCAGGGGGTGTATGTATTTTTGTAGCTCTAGCCTATGCCGAACTATCAGCCATGCTTCCAACTTCGGGGAGTATTTACACTTATTCCTATGTAGCTTTTGGGGAAGTTTTTGCGTGGTTGATTGGCAGTGTAATTATTTTGGAATTTGCTTTTGCTTCAGGAGTAGTAGCAGCTGGTTGGTCGGGATATGTGCAGGTAATATTGCAAGCTGGTGGTATTTACTTGCCGAAAGCAATAACTACAGTACCAGCGCACGGCGGTATAATTAATTTGCCAGCTTTCGTCATTGTTGCTTTTGTTTCTTTTATTTTATATTTAGGCACCAAAGACAGCAAAAAGCTAAATGCTATTTTAGTCTTTATTAAGATGGCAGCTATATTTGTTTTTATTGTAGCTGCAACACCGCATTTTAAGATTGAGAATTGGCATAATTTTATGCCTTTTGGACCGGATAATATGGTAGTGGGGGCTTCTATCTTGTTTTTTGCTTTTACTGGTTTTAGCAGTATTGCTACTGCGGCAGAAGAATGTAAAAACCCTAAAAGAGATTTAATGATTGGCATTATTGGCTCGCTAATTTTGGCATGTGTAGTATATGTGATATTATCGGGGCTCGTAACTGGCATAGTGCCTTTTGATCAATTAAATAATGCTCAGCCCCTTGCCCACGCTTTAAAACTTAATAATAGCAATATAGGCTCCGCGATCGTGGCAACGGGTGCAATTTGCGGTATGACTACAGTGATAATGGCAAATATTTATGCTTTATCTCGTATTTTTTACGTCATTGCCCGTGATGGGTTGCTACCGACAAGCTTGGCTAAGATCCATGCCAAATATGGTAGCCCTTATATAATGATAAGGATTCTTTTCTTATTAATATCTTTCATGGGAGCTTTTTGCCCTGTAGAAATCTTAACGCAATTATCAAGCATGGGAGCGCTGATAGATTACATCGTTATAATGCTAATTGTAATGCTGTTTAGGCATACTTTGCCCCAAGCTGCAAGACCTTTTAGATGCCCGGCGATATTTGTTATAGCCCCACTTGGTTGTATCTCTTGCGTATATTTGTTATTTAAGCAAATATTGGACAAAGATGGTAGTTTGCTAATTACAGGAAAGATAATAATATATTGGTTTATTGGAGTGTTTATATTATATCTCTTTAGGATGTTACTGCTTAAAATAAGAAATAGCTAAAGAGCGTTTGGATTATTATGAGAATAAAAATTATTGGCTTTTTGTTAATGGTTTTATGCTATTGCGTTGCTTTTGCAGCTTCTGAGACGGCAGTAAAATTAGAAGAAGTAGAGAATGATCCTATTTCTATCTATGATGAAGGCAGTAAACTGGAGATACTGGAAAAAGAAATACAAAGCCTAATAGGCAGAATAGAGTTGTTAGAACGTAATTTTGCTAGCCTAGAAAGATCTGTGCTGGCTAAAGGTCCAATAGAGGAATATGACGGAGGAAAAGTCAGTGCTCAAACTATGCCAGACAGCGATAAAAGCGACATATTCGAACTTCCGCATGCTGCTACAGCTGCTCAACCAACTAAGCAAAAAAAGGCTTTGCTGCATGGCGAAATAGAAGCAGACAAATCCGCTTATGATTTAGCTCTTGCCACTCTGAAAGACAATAAGTTGGAGCAAGCAGAGGAAAAATTCATGAATTTTATAAAAGCTTATCCGCAAAGTAATTTGCTTGGTAATGCTTATTTTTGGTATGCTGAGTCTTTCTTTAGACGCAATATATTTGATAAAGCCGCTATTAATTATTTAAAAGGATATAAGCAATTTCCAAAAGGACCTAAAGCGCCAGATGCGCTGCTAAAGCTAGCTTTGTCCTTGGAGAAGCTTAATAAAAAACGTGAAGCTTGTAATATACTTTCTAAATTAGAAGCAGAATTCTCCAATAGGTCAGGTGAATCCATTAAAAAAGCCAAAGATGCAAAGGTGAAATTTGGTTGTAAGATGTAGTGTGATTGGTATAATATAATAGCTATCTTCTAAAGATATAGTAAGAAGGATCTTTATTTTCTAAGTGTATAATTTTATAAAATGACCGATATACTAGAGGAAATACTAAGCGATCAGCGGGAAGCAAGTAAAGTATATTATTTTAAGAAGCTTTTGCCGTTTGTTGTGCTTCTAACCTTTATGGTAGTCATAGGGATGTTAATTTATGGCTGGCATAACGATAAACAAGTAACAACCGCTAAGCAGCTGGGGGATATATTAGCAAAATCTATCTATACTATTACTGATGATAAAACGTTAATTGTAAAGTCACTAGATGAGTTAGCGCAGAAGAATGATAGTAAGTTAAGCGAACTCGCTTTATTGCAGCAAGTCAATATTAAAGTGGCTGAGCAAGATTACTTGACAACTAGAGCATTATTAGAGAAAATTATTCAACGCAAAAACTGCTCTGATATTACTGCCTCTTATGCGCGTTTAGCATGGTTAAATTTAGCAATAGATAATGATAATAGGTCAGAGCAGGAAAACAAACAATTGCAAGAATATTTGCAGTTTTTTAAGAATGAATCTCAAATATTTTTTGGGCATGCTAATCTTATTAAAGCTATCTGGCTTAATAAAAATGGGCAAGTACAGTTAGCTAAAGATACTCTAAAAAATATTATTTCTCTAAATAAAGTTCCGTCAGCAGTGAAAAAGCAAGCCAAAGCAATGCTGGCAGCAATAGAATATAATTAATGAATATGATAAAAAAAATAATTGTGCTGCTTCTGCCTTTTATAGTTTTAGGCTGTAGCGACAAAGGCGCAAAAAGAATTAAGAATATTGTCGAGTTAACTCCTAGACTGATTGTAGAAAGTAATGAGCCAATTATCTTAAGCCCCGAGGCAGAGAAATTACCATACCGAAATTTACTAAAATATTCATCTCATAAACTCTCTAATCATTCGATAATGTCTCCTCCTCTATTTTCGCAAGGCATAGTGTATGTAGTGGATGGTAATGGCAAAGTGATAGCTTTTTCCCAAAAAGAGAAAAAAATACTATGGTCATCAGCTGCTGCTAGCAAATATCAAGATAGTTATATAGGCGGAGGAATAGCTGAGGATACGGAAGGTAAATTATATATTACCAACGGCTCCAAGTTTTTAACTATACTTAATAAGATGAACGGCAATGAAATATTAAGGAAAGAGTTTCCAGATATTATTAGAACGCAGCCAGTAATATTGGCTAATAAAATCGTTATAATTCAAACTGTTAGCAATCAGGTGTTTGCATATAATTTATCCAATTCAACCTTGTTATGGCAGCATGAGGGAATTAGTGAGACTTTAGCATCAGAGGTAAGAGTTAGCCCAGTAATATATGATGATTATGTAATTATTTTCTATAGTTCTGGGCAAGTGGTTGCCCTAGATACAAAAAACGGGCAAGAAAAATGGCGATTAGAACTTGCCTCTAGCTTAGATGTT
>CAZMMN010000013.1:0-1476 GCA_964567405.1 uncultured Rickettsiaceae bacterium
TGCTAAAAGCTCCGGGAAAACTACAAATGCTTGGTACAGCTATTAATCTGAGCAATATTAATTGTCCATCTTTTTTTATAGCTGCTCAGGATGATCATATTGTTCCTTGGCAGAGCGTATATGAGGGCACTAAGATATTGGGAGGAGATAAGGTTTTTTGCTTAACTGCCTCAGGGCATGTGGCTGGTATAATTAACCATCCTGACAATTCTAAATATTATTACAAAATTAATGAAAATTTGACCCCGGATGCTACGGACTGGCTTAGTAATGCTACCGAACACAAGGGCTCCTGGTGGAAATATTGGCAAGAATGGCTAATACCGCGCAGCGGCACCCTAGAAAAATCTTTAAACTATCATCAATTAAAATTCATAGAACCCGCTCCGGGAAGTTATGTGCAGTTAAGTCATCTTTCTTAAGAATAAGAAAAAAGACTACCTCTAGTTACATTAGAGTAACACCACCTAATTTATTAACTAAATTAATAAAGTTTCAAAAAAGTAAGTTGATTTAAAAATTTTATCTTATTAATCTTAAGTTTATAGAGTTATTCGCGTATAAGTTGTAGATATAAAAATAGCCTAGTTAAGGCTAAGGATTAAGTAATTATCATAGTGCTTACTAGGTATTAATAATATGAAAGATATAGGGACTCAATTTACTACAGAGAAGGCAAGTACGAATAATGATAGTTACTTAATTAACCAAATTAATGCGATAAAGTCTCAACTATACTCAATTAACCCAGCTAATTTTGAAAAACTAAGAAACCTAGTTGATAGTCTCCTTACATCCCAAGATGCTTCTCCTGAATTAAGAGCAATACTCGAAAGATTGCAGTCTACAATCCTAGAACATGAACAACAAGCTCAATCCGTTGTTTACTCTAGTATAGAAAGCCAAAATAGAGAAGCGGCAAGCAATTTACAAGATGCGATGGTTGAGTGCATGGAAAATGAAGGGCGGGAGAAAGAATTAAGGCAATTAAATACTCAGTATAACTCATTCAAGAATGATTTTAATAAAGATTTAGAGGAGAGAAATCAGCTATTGCAAAGAGCGCTAGGCGGCAAGCTCACTGACAAAGAGAAAGCTGAGTTAATGGGGCAATATGCAAATAAAGAAGAAGAGGAAGTAGCAAGAAAGCAACAACAAGAGATGGATCGACGCTGGGCTATACATTACTCCATCGAGGATAAGGCTAATAAATCTATTGCTTACAGACAAAACGAAATAGCAAAGAATAATGAAGCAATTAATCATTCTGATACTCATCCCAAATTAAAAACTCGCTTAAGTAAAGAGAATGAAATTCATGAGCAGGTAATAAGCAATCATAAAAAAGATTTAGAATCTTTGAAAGAAGCAAATAATAAAAGGGAAATAGAAAGAGAAGTTATTAAAAGCTTAATTAATAATGGACAAACTGATTTAGTAACAAAAAAACTGAAAGAGCATTATAAGAATCATGAG
>CAZMMN010000013.1:1576-16250 GCA_964567405.1 uncultured Rickettsiaceae bacterium
CCACTAGAGCATGCAGAAGCTATTAAAACTCATTTAAGATTAAATCAATCTATAGCCTCAACTAATACGAAAGTAGAGAATAGATATCCAGCTTCTAACATAGGCAGTTCAATGAGTAACCAGGATAAGGGGAATGATAAGGAAAGGAATAAAGATACAGTATCCAAATTTTCCCAGCGCCGGAAAGCAATGGAAGGATATGGCAGAAGATAATAATAATTAATTTAGGAGGCTATTATGAAAACTAAAAGAGTTAATTTACCTAGAGATGTAAGTAAGCTAGAAGAAGTAAATACTTATTTAAGCAGCACTTATAATGTGAAAGGTGGGTTTGTAGCACTGCAAGAATCTTATGCAGAGAGTAGAAAAGCAGAAGAAACGGGAGCATATAATACTAATCCTGATTTAAAAACATTAATAGATAGCAGCAATGCAAATGAAGCATGGAAATTCTTTTTATACTTAGCAATAGGCGTTAAAGAAGCTGCATACTATTTAGCTGTAAGTTTTATCGAAGGGTTTGGTGTTATAAAAAATGAATTTCTAGCTTATTTATGTATGGCTATAGGAGTTGCGCTTGGGGATAGGCAAACGATTGAATTAGTTGGGGATGAGCCTCTCACTCCTGACGCACACAAACTAGCAAGTCAATGTGTAAAAGTAATTAAGCAAAACGCTAGTGCAGTAGGCAATAAAAACATTACCTACGAAGAAGCTATAGGAAGAGCTAAAGTCGTTGATAAAATAGTTAAAGTCAATGCTGGACAGTCAATTGAAGACAATATTTTACCCGGATCGATAAAAGCTTACGCCAATTTTGTGGCATTAGATGATGCCTCCCCTAATTATGGTTATCATAGCTACGATAAATATACTCAGTTGTCGCAACCTCTTATTGGAGATAATTCTAATAATGTCAATGATTCGTGCTGTTCTTGCATTATATTGTAAGTGAATGTTATGTAGGCTGGGGTGATTAGACTAAAAGATTCTTGTGTTTATGTGGGGCTAATTCATAGATAATAATAAGATCAAAAATTCCTACTCATCAGCAAAACTAACGCTATAATAGGGGCTAAGAATGATAAATATGATGCACTTAAATCATGACCTCAAAATTAAAGACAAAAGTACTGATTATAGGCTCAGGACCAGCAGGACTTAGCGCAGCAATTTATGCAGCGCGGGCAGCGCTTGAGCCGATGCTATTGCATGGGATGCAGCCAGGAGGGCAGCTAACTATTACTACCGATGTTGAAAATTACCCCGGCTTTGCTGATGCCGTTCAAGGACCTTGGTTGATGGAGCAAATGACTAAACAAGCTGAAAAATTTGGGGTGCAGATTTTCCATGAATATGCGGAAAAAGTGCAGTTGACCAAAAGCCCTTTTATAGTTGCTACCAATAATAGCCTATTTGAAGCCGAGAGCATAATTATTTGCACAGGCGCCCAGGCAAAATGGTTAGGGTTACCATCCGAGCGAGCTTTTCAGGGTTTTGGAGTTTCGGGTTGTGCTACTTGTGATGGTTTCTTTTTTAAAAAGAAACCGGTAATAGTGGTAGGCGGCGGTAATACCGCGATAGAGGAGGCGTTGCATTTGGCGAAATTTGCTAGTAGTGTTACTGTTATTCATCGGCGTGATAGCTTAAGAGCAGAAAAAATCCTACAGAAAAGACTGTTTGAAAACCCCAAAATTTCAGTAATCTGGGACAGCGTAGTGCAAGAAATAATAGGAAACGACAACCCAAAAGGGGTTACAGGAGTAAAGGTGCAAAACGTTAATAACAAGGAACAAAGTACGTATATAGAGTGTGAGGGAGTGTTTATTGCTATAGGGCATACACCAAATACGGAGTTATTTAGAAATCAAATTAAGATGGACGAAGAAGGGTATATTATTACCGCCCCTTATTCTACTAAAACTAATATAGATGGAGTGTTTGCGGCAGGGGACGTACAAGATAGAATATTTCGCCAGGCTATTACTGCCGCTGGCACTGGTTGTATGGCGGCGTTGGAGGCAGAAAAATTCTTAAGTGCCTACTAACCACTATAAAACTAGCAGTGAAGATTAGCGACAACCATAATTTCCTCGAGGGAGTTAGAAATTGCCAGCAAATCCGAATGTCTCGACATTCTATGATCGCCATCTTTTATAAGCTTGAGGACAGCTGCAGGACTTTTTATTATTTGGAAAAGGTGCCTGGAAATATCAGCAGGTACATCCACATCTAACATTCCATGAATTAAATGAATTGGCTGAGCTAAATCTAGCGAAGATTTATCCAATAGTAGATGTTTTCTAGCATCTTCAATTAGTTTATAGCTAATTGGGTATTTATCATGACAATTACTTCCTTTTATTTCTAGCCAGCCTTGCTGTTGTAGCTGGTCTTGTAAGAGGGGCGGTAGTTTTTGCCAAATGAGCTTTTCAGTAAAATCAGGCGCCGGTGCTATACAAATTTGCCCCAATATCTTGTTAGGAAATTTTAAGCCAGCGAGCAAAGAGAGCCAACCCCCCATACTAGAACCTATTAGGATAACTTTCTGCTCGGCTGTAAGTTCACTTATTACTAGTTCTAAGCCATGAAGCCATGAGCTAATAGTCTCTTCCAAAAATACCCCAGATGATTGCCCATGAGCGAAATTATCAAATTTAATAAAATTATATTCTTTTTGTCGGCAATAATTTTCTATATATAAGGCTTTCTTGCTTTGCATATTACTCATTAACCCATGCAAAGAGATTATCCAAACTCCTTTTTTTTGTTATTTTGGTGTATATTATAGGTAATAAATCTAGTTTTATCTTTACTAACATCGTATAATTTACTACTTGCTATATTACTCATATTTTAGTGCAATAACTGACTTTAAAAATGGCTTTAATACAAGAAAAATACCAGAAAAAAACGGTTCTACAAGTAATTCCTTCCTTGGCGTGTGGAGGAGTAGAAAGAGGTACGGTAGAAATAGCGCGCCGACTAAAAGAGGAAGGGCATATTCCCCTAGTAGCTTCAGCCGGCGGAATGTTAGTAAATAATTTAACTGCGCGTGGCATTGTGCATATCAATTTAAATGCTGCCAGTAAAAACCCATTTGTTATTTGGAAGAATGCTAGAGTGATTGCTAAGATAGTTGAGAAATATGGGGTGGATATAATTCATGCTCGCTCACGAGCCCCAGCTTGGAGTTGCTATATGGCGGCAAGAGCTAGTAACACTAAGTTTCTTACTACTTTTCATGGGATCTATGACCTCTCAAATTCTCTAAAGAAATATTATAATAGCATTATGCTTAAAGGGGAGAAAGTTATAGCGGTATCCAATTATGTAAAACACTATATTTTAGAGAATTATGCTATAGACCCCGAGAAAATTATAGTAATTAATAGAGGAGTGGACTATCAATACTTTGACCATAATAAAATTGAACTCCATGCGCTAGAAAGATTTAAAGAAGAATATAACATACCCGCTAATATGCCCATAATTCTTTTGCCTTCTAGATTGACTGAATGGAAAGGACAATTGTTTCTTATCGAAGCATTAAATAAAATTAAACATTTAAACTTTTACTGTTTGCTGGTTGGAGATTTGTCAAAGCATCCTAATTTTACTATAAGAATAAGAGAGAAAATAGCCAAGCTAAGGCTCCAAGGCAAAGTACAAATTTTTAGCAGCGTTACCGATATGCTGTCTCTATACGGAATTTCTAGCCTTGTGCTTTCCACTTCTATAAGACCGGAAGCATTTGGGCGTACTATAATTGAGGGGCAAGCAATGGAGAAACTAGTTATTGCTACTAATATCGGAGGGGCAGCAGAAACGGTTATTGACAAATCTACGGGATTTCATGTTACTCCAGGGGATGTAGATGGTTTGGCTGATAAGATTGCTTATTGCTTATCAATACTGGGGACGGCAGAAGCAGACTTAATAACCCATAGAGCACGCAAATCTGTTATTGATAATTTCTCTCTTAACTTAATGCTTTCGCAAACCATGAAAATATATCAAGATCTTTAATAATGTTAGAGATATCAGCTTTTATCATTACTAAAAATGAAGAAGAAAGAATAGCTAAAGCGATAAATAGCATTAAGAAAATTGTTAAGGAAATCATCGTAGTGGATAGCGGCAGTACCGATAATACGGTAGAGATTGCCAGAGATTTAGGAGCTAGGGTAGTATTTAATGAATGGAGAGGATATGTAAAGCAAAAAGCTTTTGCCGAATCTTTATGTTTAAATGATTGGATATTAAATATAGACGCAGACGAAGAACTTTCCCCAGAGTTACAAGAGGAGGTGATTTTGCGTTTTAAAAAAAATGCGTCTCAGTTTCTAGCTTATGAAATTAATTTTGTAATTCTGCACCGGCGCGATGCTAGACCCAGACTTTTCGCCCCTTCTAATAAGTTTATTAGAATATATGATCGCCGCTTTAGCAGTTTTGCTAATACTAAGGATTCCACTACTCATGATGCTATTTTGTTTAATAGTGATGTTAACCCACAAGGTAAAATTTATACTTTAGAAGCCGTAGCTTACCATCGTTCTGGTACATCTATTGAGCAGTTGGTGGCTAAAGCTAATTTCTATTCAACAGAACAAGCTAAAGATTTATTAAGGTCTGGTAGGAAACCATCGAGGATTAGGATTAGCATCGAGTTTTTTCTATGGTTTTTAAAAGCTTTTTTTATTCGTCGTTATTTTGTATTTGGTTTTGATGGCTTTGTGGATTCCATGATTTTTGCCTTTGCACGCTTTATTAGGTTAGCAAAACTTCGCGAAATAGATGTAAATAAAAAGAATAACTAATTAACTAAACTTATTGCTGGTGAAATGTATCGACGTGCAAATTTAAGAAAAAAATTATTGATTATAGCCAGAAGCAGTAAAATAATAATTAAGCTAGTTGCGTTAGACCAGCTCACCAAGTGGTGGTTTATGCATTATCTTTTGCAGACTCCTGGGTTAACGCTAAAGGTTACTAATTTTTTCTCAATAGTGCATAGTTGGAATTATGGCATTAGTTTTGGGCTATTTCGCAGCTACTATCAATATAGCAACGCTATATTGATAGTGGTTAACATCCTGATTACCATATACTTATGGAAGATATTGATAAATTGTTGCACTACGCTCAGCTTTTTAGGATATAGCTGTATTATTGGCGGGGCAATAGGTAATATAGTTGATAGGATATTTAAAGGGGCAGTGTTTGACTTTATCTATTTGCATTATTGGGAGTATGGATTTCCGGTGTTTAATTTGGCAGATAGCTTTATTACCATAGGAGTAATGGTGTTAGGATATGAGTATAAGGTCGCTAAAAAATCTGTTGAAGAAAAAACTAAGAAAAACTATGATGTGCTAGCAGCGGAAGCGGAAAATATCCGTAAATTAGACGATATAAATTTAAAGGTAAAATAGTGCGTATTATTCTTTTATTTGCGGCTCTGACTCTAAATGCGGCATGCAGTAACAACTTTAAGGAAAAACTAGGGCTAGCTACTTCTGGACCCAATGAATATATGGTTCATAGAAATAAAGGATTAGAAATGCCACCTCATTACAATTTATCGCCACCAGAAGAGATGATTCAAAAATCAACTATAGATGCAAGTTCCGGTAAAAATCTCTCTGAAGAGGAAAAAGCTTTAATGGAGGAGGTGGAAAACTCTAACTCTAAAAAATAGCCATATTTAAAATTTTCTTACTAAGCTAAAAAAACATATGCTAAAGATAAGAAAGTGAAGAACCCAAACGCATCTGTTAATGCAGTTAGAAATACTCCGGAAGCAGTTGCAGGATCAATATTAAAATGGTGAAAAGTTATAGGGATAGCTGAGCCAAAAAAACCAGCTACAATAAAATTGATAGTTACTGCAGCGCCAAAGATAATGCTTAGCTGTACGTCTCCTAAGATGGCAAAGCATGCTATAACTCCTGTGCAACTAAGAAGAAAGCCATTCAATCCGCATACTATAATTTCTTTTATTATTATTTTGCGCATATTAGTGTGACTAATATCCTTGTTAGCTAGCGCCCTGACTGTGACGGTCATCGCTTGAGTACCGGCATTCCCTCCCATCGACGCTACTATTGGCATTATAGCAGCTAGGGTGATCACCTTGGATATGGTAGGGATGAATTCGTTAATAATGATAGCGGTAATACAGGCGGTAATTAAATTTACAAAAAGCCAAGGAAACCTATGTTTTACAGTTTTAAAAAAATTGTAAAAAGTATCTTGGGTATGTACGCCACCTAACGACATTATATCTTTTTCAGTTTGTTGCTCGACAATATAAATCATATTGTCAATTGAAACGCTGCCTATTAGTTTGCCGCTCTTATTAACTACCGGAACAATAGTTAGGGCGTATTGTTTAAAGATAAATGCAATTTCACCTATCTCGGTATATGTGTCCACCACTTTGAACTCAGAATTCATCAATTCAAGAATCAGCTTGCTTTTAGGATGTTTTAAGAGGGTGCTGAGGAGTATATTGCCCACTGGACGATATTTGCTGTCTACTATAATAGCAGCGTAGAAATCTTTTTGTTTGTAGTTCTTTTTAATTGAATCTATTGCTTGCCCTACTGTCCAATTTTTGTGAAAGGTAATAAATTGCTTTTCTATTACTCGTCCTACTGTGTTCGGTGGGTAGTTGAAGCCTTCAATAATTTGATATTTTTTAGTTTCGCTTAAATTTGCTAGGATTGATTCTTTAAATTCTGGCTCATCGATATTAGCTATTACTTCTATTACATCTTCTATATCTAATTGTTCAATTAGCTCCGCACTCTTTTTTATGCCCAGCGCCTCCATGGCTGGCTGTTGGTTGGCGCTGCTGAGCCATACTAGCATTTCTGGTTTGACGTTATCTGCCAATAATGGAAGAAGTTTATGATAATGTCTATGCGAGGTATTATCTACAAAGTCTGCTAAATCCGCATAGTGGAGAGTGGATAAAAACTTTACTGCCGCTAGTAAATTATCCTCCGAAATTAATTGATTAATATGCTCAAATACCTCTGCAAAACGTTCAGTATGATCGGGAAGGATATTCCTTTTTTGTGCATGCATAAGGCTCTCAATCAATTAGAAAATTACTTAAAGAGTATCTCTACAGATTATGAAGTGTCAGTTATCTCATGGAAAATTTAAAATATGTATTTTCTCTAAATGCTGCTTATATTATTAGTGGTAATTGAAAAAGCTATGGTGCGGTCGAGAAGACTTGAACTTCCACTCTATTGCTAGAACAGCACCCTCAATGCTGCGCGTCTGCCAATTCCGCCACGACCGCTAAAGCTATATTTTTATAACAAATTATTTGACCATAATCAATTTAATAAAGTCTTAAAGTTGAGAGTTTGCTAATTAAGGATGTTATATTTTGCGCAGATAAAATTTATAGTAGTTTTGAGCAAATTTTTATTTTAAAGTTAGACCAAATTAATTTCTACGATAATATGGCGGAAGCAGCAATTGCTAACTTAAAAGCAAATTACCAAGGCAAAATAGTAGCTGGGGTAGATGAAGCTGGAAGAGGACCATTAGCGGGACCAGTAGTTGCTGGGGCAGTAATTATTGACTATGATAATATTATACCTGGTATACGAGATTCTAAAAAGCTCAGCAGCAAAATCCGAGAAGAGTTGTATGAGAAAATTTCTACAAACTATGTTTTTGGTGTAGGAATTGCTTTGCCGGAAGAAATAGATGAGATTAATATTCTTGAAGCTACCAAAAATGCTTGTATAAGAGCTGTTGACAATCTTGCTAAGAATCCAGAGTTAGTTATTGTCGACGGCAACATGAAGTTTAAGGATGAGCGTTTTATAAGTTTAGTAAAAGGAGATAATTTATTAATTTCAATTGCTGCTGCTTCTATTGTAGCTAAGGTAACGCGCGATCGCTTAATGATGCAGTTAGATCGAGAATTTCCTCAATATTTGTGGCGTAAGAATATGGGTTATGGTACCATGGAGCACTTAGCTGCAATTAGGAAATACGGACAAAGCCCTTATCATCGACGCAGCTTTAAAATCAAAATATAGTAAAATACCTTGCTAAAATATTATGAAATCACTATAAAATACTTTACTTTAGAGAGAAAAATTTCGTATGGGACTTAAATCTGACGCAATAGCACTAAATACTTATGATGAAATACCATATAACAGCTACCCTTTTTATTTCACCCGTCCTGACTACTTAAGAATGATAGGCATATTATTTGGAATGGAGCCTCCTGTTCCTGAGACGGCAAGAATTTTAGAGCTTGGTTGTGCATCTGCTAATAACTTGCTGAATTTTGCTGAAACTTATCCAAATTCTTATAGTTTAGGTGTGGATTTATCTCAAGTAGAAATTGCGCATGGGCAAAAGGTAATTGCTGAGCTTGGCTTGACTAACATACAGCTTAAGCATCTTTCTATCACTGATATTGACGAGAGTTTTGGCAAATTTGACTATATTATTTCCCATGGAGTGCTTTCATGGGTGCCAGTTAATGTCCAAGAAAAAATTTTTGAAATATCAAAAAAATTGTTAACTCCCAATGGTATAGCTTTTATAAGTTATAATACTTTGCCTGCTTGGAATATGGTTAAAACTGTCCGGGAAATGATGATGTTCCATGCTTCCATTTTTCCAAGTGCTGTGGATAAGCTTAATCAGGCTAAATTATTTTTAAAGTTTATTAATGAAGCTCTTGAGGGCTCGCAGGATCCATATACTAAATTCTTGCGTGAGGAAACTGAGCATATATCGAAGCAAGAAGATCCATATATACTTCATGAATATGTAGAAGGGGAGAATCACCCTATGTATTTTTATCAGTTTATGAATAAAGCTAACTCTTATAAGCTCAATTACTTAGGCGAAGCCTTTTATTCCCTCATGCATATTGGTAATTTACCAGATAAAGCAGCGGCAAAATTACAAGAAATTCAAAACCTTGATACTCTAGAGCAATACAAAGATTTTGTAAATCATACGAGATTTAGAAACACTCTTTTATGTCATGATAATATAGTGCTTAATAGAACAATAGAAACTGACGCGATTAGTAAATTTTACTCTGTGTGTACAATCCTTCCTGAATTTAAAGAACAAGATGTAGATATTGCTAACCCCGCAGAATTAATAAAATTTTATTTTAATGGTTCCAGGCAAGTCTATATATCTACTGCTTCTCCTAGGATAAAGGCTGTATTTTATGTATATTTTGAAAATATAGGAAATCCATTAACAACAAACCAGTTATTTAAATTAGCTGCCCAAAAAGTTCCAGGGGCAGAGCAAGATTTTGCTGCCGAATTTCTTCAGTATTCTAATCGTTTAATATTTAATGGTTATTTGAATTTATTTGCCACTAAGCCAAATTCAGTGTTTACGATTTCCCAAAAGCCGCGAGCAAGCAAATTAGCTCAGTATCAAGCAAAGAGCGCTTCCTTAAATAAAATTTGGGTTACTAATCAGATTAATGCGTTAGTGCCTTTGCAAATAGCAGAAAAATATGTTATGGAGTTATTAACTGGCGAGATGGATATATTAGCTTTAAAAGAAAAAATTTTTGAGAAATTAGTAATCAAGGAATTAGTAGTCCAGGAGGACGGCAATAACATTACTGATAAAAAAAGATTGCAAGATATTGCGGATAAATGCGTTGATGAGGTACTGGAGAAATTTAGAACCAATTACTTATTAGTGGATTAAAACTTATTATTAAAGGCAAAAACTTATGAGAATAGAAAAAATTAATAATGCTAAAGCGCCCGATGAAATTAATGTAGTTATTGAAATTCCTATGAATGACAATCCAGTTAAATATGAGTATGACAAGGAAGCGGATGCATTATTTGTCGATAGATTTATGCAAACATCCATGTTTTACCCTTGTAATTATGGGTTTATGCCAGGTACCCTTTCGGGAGATGGTGATCCAGTGGATGTTCTCGTAGTATCACATTACCCAGTACTGCCGGGATGTATTGTAAAGTCACGCCCTGTTGGCGTTTTGTTGATGGAAGATGAGTCAGGGGTAGATGAGAAGATTATCGCAGTCCCCGTGGCAAAGTTAGATATTACTTTTGACGATATAAAAGATATTAATGATTTGAATATTATTATTCGAAATAGAATAGTGCATTTTTTTGAACATTATAAAGACTTAGAAAAAGGTAAATGGGTAAAGGTTATCGGGCTTGAAGGAGCTGAGAAAGCTAGATCACTAATCTCCAAATATTTAATAAAAAATAATCACTAATTTTGACGTTATTGCGTTCTGGAATTATAGTTGCCTTTTTTACCTTGCTTTCTCGTATATTTGGTTTATTGAGAGAGTTGTTCATTGCGTCCTTGTTTGGTGCCGGGGCGGTAGCTGATAGCGTTAATGTAGCCTTTAAGCTTCCTAATCTCTTTAGACGTATTTTTGGAGAGGGCGCGCTGTCAACAGTATTCGTTCCTATTTTTAATACCAAAATGTTGCAATCTACTGAGGCAGCCTGTAGGTTTTCGGGCGCTATATTTACTCTTTTATTAGTCGTTTTAATATTATTAGTGTTAGCTATTCAAGCTTTCATGCCTTCCTTGATGTTTATAATCGCTCCGGGTTTTTATGCTGACTCAGCCAAGTTTCAATTAACAGTGATTCTATGCCGCATTGCCATGCCATACTTGATTTTTATCTCAATCACTGCATTGTTTGGAGCCATGCTCAATTCGGTGAAGAAATTTGCCGCCTTTGCTTTTGTGCCTAGCATTCTTAGTCTAGGTGTGATAGCTGGTACCTTAATGGCGGAGCGATATTTTCCTTTGGCTTATTCGGCAGCTTTATCTTTGTTAATGGCAGGAATGCTGCAAGTGGCATTTATGTTTTATTGTCTCAGAAAAGCAAATTTAAAATTTCCAGTAATTTTTACGCCTTCCGATAGAGATGTAAAGAAATTCTTGTTCAACATGGGTCCAGCTGTTTTAAGCTCGGGAGCGCAGCAACTTAATTTATTTATTTCTCAATCACTTGCTAGTTTCATACCTGGAGCGGTTTCTATATTATCATACGCTGATAGAATATATCAATTTCCTTTATCTTTGATAGGTGTTACTTTTAGCACTATTTTGTTGCCTGAATTATCAAAAATATACAAGACCCATAATCACCAAGAAGCATTAAAAGTTTTAACTAGTTCCGTCAAGATAGGATTATTGTTAGCAATGCCTGCAGCTTGCGGCATTATGGTTTTATCGCAGCCTATAATTCACCTGCTTTATGAAAGAGGAGCCTTTACCCCAGCAGACACCATAAGAACCGCTCAAACATTGACAGTTTTTGCAGCTGGTTTGCCGGCTTTTGTCTTAATTAGGATCTTAACTACTGTTTTTTATGCCAATCATGATACTAAGACTCCTTTACGAATAACTATCTGGGTTTTGCTGGCGAATATTGCACTTAACTTAGTTTTAATGCGCTCATATGCTCATATAGGTATAGCTTTAGGTTCGGCTATTGCCGCTTGGTATAACGTATTCCTGTTAAATAAAAAAGTAAAAAAATACAGTCCATTTTCTCTGCTAAGCAATATGAAATTGTTCTATTTAAAATTAGTAATTAGTTGCGTGGCAATGTCGGGAGTGATTTTTACAATCAGCTTATTCTATAGCGACTTATTTTACTCTAACTCCGTGCTGGTAAAAGGAGGTTTTTTATTGTTAGTTATTGCAATAGGGGTGGGAATATTTATATTAAATATTTTATATTTCGGGCTCCATAAAATATTATTTTCCAGCTATGCAAGGTCGTTCTAATTATCAAGATTTTCTTAAAGTCATTGCTATTGTTAGCATGGTTATAGATCATATTGGCTTATATTTTTTGCCGGAATATCCCATAATGCGGCTAATCGGGCGTATAGCAATGCCGATATTTTGTTTTTTTGCTGGATATAATTTTAAGAAGCACCCGAGTTATAAAGTTTTTATATTCGGAACATTGTTGCATTTAATAAGCAGCCTTTTTATATTCAAACAGCCAATCACTGCTAATATATTAGTTTCTATCTTTATTGGTCAGTGCTATATTTATCTTTTTCAAAATTACCTCAAGGATTTTTTTAAAGGTTACTTTCACGTTATCCTGCTTGCCAGTTGTTGGGGTCTAACTCGTTCTTTGATAGATTATGGCACTCTATCGATAGCAACTATGGTACTAGGCAATATTGCCAAGAATGATGAGAAGAGTTTAAATCTTGCAGTAGCCATATCTATTGTCTTGTCGGTATTTCATACTATTGCGGTGTTTGAGTTTACAAAATCTTATATGATCGCTACTATAATAGTCGGCATTCTCTTGCACTTAGCGATGAGCGCCAGGAAATTCAACCATCCTATTAATGTTCAGCTGAATGTAGTTAGTCGCAATGTGCTAGTTTTTTATTTTGTACATCTGGTTATCATTGAACTTATATGGTATATAAGCTATTATACCTAGTTGAGAATTTACTTTACTTTAAAGCATATTCCTAATATTCAATTTATTAAATGATACGCTAGACCTTAATGTCCATATTAGTGAAATCAACATTAAAATTTTTCCAACTCCTATCTTTTTTTGTCTGTTTATTTCTTTTGCACTTAGCTTATGCAGATTTGCCAGTTAAAATTGAAGTTAAGTCATTTGATAATAATACTTTCTTCATATTTTATCACCAACGTGATCAAGTAATTAACATTAATGCCAGCAATCGTGCAATAAGAGCAGAGAGCAAGATGCCAGTGAGTTTAGAAATACTAAACTCTGGTTACTTTTATCAGGTTGCTAGTAGAGTAAATCTAAATGCGAATAGAAAAACAATTAATCTGACATTTAAGAAAGAAATGATCTTTGAAACAATAATAAAAGGGGAAAAGCTTACCGCTGCTAAATTTAGGAATGTTAAAGAAGAGAAAGAAAAAGAGAAGGAGACGGTAAGTCAACCTAAACCTAGCAGCAATGTTATTAGCTACAGCGTAAACAAGAGTAAAGGCGAGCATATATTATCCTTTGATTTCGATGCTAAGAATGTAGGAATGGCGGCGTTTTTTAGAGGTAAATATTTATGGATAGTGTTTGACCAGCCGAAGAATTTCACTTTCGCTAATAATTCAATATTCCAGGATTTCGTTCAGTTAGAGCAGAAAAATGCTACTGTGATTAGAATGAAGATTGGTGACTATAAACATGCTAGGGCAGTAAAGAGCGGCTCAAAATGGCAGCTGGCAGTATCAAAAGTACCGGTTGCAGGTGAAAAGAAAAGCTTGGCTATTCAGAAGCTAGGAGACAAAGACGGCATAATCATTAATAGCAATTTTAGTAATAATTCCCTCGTGGAATTTAAAGATGCTGAAATAGGAGATATAATTAAGGCTATACCTATCAAAACTGCAGGGTGGTGTGTGGCAGAGGCGGTAGAATTTGTAGATTTTAATGTTGTTCCTTCAATTCAAGGAGTCGCTGTATCTATTATTGGGGAGCAAGTAGAGGTTAGCAAAAATAAGGATTATTTGCAGTTGGTTTCACAAAACTTCCTTCCTTCTAATCAAGAAGAAGAAACAGTGCCGCTGCCTTGGATGCATACTGAAGGACAAGGTAGCTTGCTGCCAATTTTAGATAAAAAGCTTGATATTATTGATTTTAATTATACCAAAGCTCGGTTGATTAGTGAGGCAAGTGCTGCGGAAAATAACCAGCAGCTTTTTGATAAAAGGTTAGAATTAGCTAAGTTCTTGTTTATGCATGGTTGGTATAAAGAGGCTTTGGCTGTTTTAGAGCTTTGCAAAAAAACTACTCCTAAGCAATATAGTGGGGATTTACATGCCCAGTTCCTCATGGCAGTAACTCATAGCATTAATGGTGATGCAGAGGTAGCTAAGGAGATATATGGCGAGCTATCAAACGTGATAGATACTACGAAATCTACCGAAGTAGTAGTATGGAAAAATTATAATGATTTCTTAATTGGCTATAGCCTCCCTTCCTTGGGGATATTAAATAATCTTAACAGCTACGTTAATTCATACCCTGATAATCTTTACTGGCCTATAGCTTTAGCTGAGATTGAGCTAAATTTGAAAGCGAATGAGATTAAAGCAGCTGAAATGATGTTGAAGGAGGTGAGAACCCCAACTGGTAAGTTCGCAAATAGCTTAAAGTTTTATAAGGCAGTTTATTACCGAAAAAAGGGACAGTTAAATTTAGCCAAACAATTCCTTGAAGAGCTAGTAAAACAGGAAAAAGATCCTTTCAATATGGTAAGGGCAGAAATGGAATTGGTCAAGATACAATTTGGCAGTAAAGAAATAGAATTAAAAGAAGGAGTAAAAAGACTGGAAGCGCTGAAGCTTACTTGGCGTGGTGATAAGCTCGAATATGATCTGCTAATGACATTAGCAAGCTTATATCGGGATGGTGGCGACAATATTAATGCCTTTAGGACTTATAAATACACTCAGGGTATTTTTAATAATAAAATAAGCAATCTTTATATTAACGCTGAAATGGCAAAGATATTTAATGACTTATTCTTAAATAAGCAGACAGTAGATAAGATGGATGATTTTACTGCGGTGGCTTTATTTTATGAATGGAGGGAGTCCAACCCTATTGGTAGTCATGGTG